>CAYUOD010000499.1:0-2531 GCA_964446225.1 uncultured Acidimicrobiales bacterium
TACGGTTTCAATCGCGACGATACTTAAGCGCGTTTGATATTTGGCCGATGGATCATCTGGAAACGCTTCAGAAGCCGTTCTTATGCATTAATGCTGCAGAACGGAGAGGGTCATGGGCATGAACAGCCACAAATACATCCAACAGACCGGGAGCCTCAGTGGCTAGCCGTTTCGTTGGACTTGATATTGGCACTCATGCGGTGCGCGCCGCAGAGGTGCGCATCGGGCGTGATGGTGTTCCGACTCTCGTACGATTCGGTCAGGTAGCGCTGCCTCCTGGCGTCGTAGAGGCAGGCGAGGTTGCTGATCCCGGCATCGTCGGTGATGCAATCAAGCGTCTCTGGAAGCAAGCCAAGTTTTCGACCAAGAAAGTCGCACTGGGCGTAGCGAACCAGCGAGTGGTTGTCCGCCCAGCAGAAATGCCGGCGATGGACGACGACGAACTGCGCACCGCCATCGAGTTTCAAGCCGACGAACTCATTCCGTTGCCGCTGGCTGACGCAGTCCTGGATCATCAGGTACTCGAGACTTTCGTGTCCGAGGACGGCCAGGAAATGGTGCGTGTGCTCGTGGTCGCAGCGCAGCGCGACATGGTCAACTCACTGCTCGCAGCCGTCCGCTCAGCTGGCCTCAAGCCAACGAACATCGACATTGTGCCGTTCGCACTCGTGCGAGGCGCAGCCACGCTGACGCACCTCGAGGAGCTCTCTGGCGCAGCTGAGTCCGACGAAGAGTCAGGCGATGATTCTTCACCGTTCGCGCTAGAGCGCGACGGGCAGCCAGATGCACGTGGTGAGGCCATTGTCTGCATCGGCGCGGGAGTAACGACCGTTGTCGTACATGAATACGGTATTCCCCGCTTTATCCGCATCATTACCCAGGGCGGAATGGCCATCACTGAGGCCATCAGAGACGATCTCAACATCAGCCTCGACGAGGCCGAAGGCCTCAAGCGTCAGGTTGTCGCAGGCGACACCGAATCTGAAGAGTCCCAGGCGGCGTTCCGTGCAATGAGTGCACGGCTTGGCTCGCTGCTGGACGAAATTCAGGGCTCGCTCGAATACCACGTCGCTCAGAGCGAAAGTGGACCACTCGAGCGACTCATCCTTACTGGCGGCGGCAGTCGCATTCCGGGCATGTCAGATCGACTCCAGGCTCTGCTTGGCGTCGAGGTGCGCAGGGCTGATGCCCTCGCCACAATGCGAGTCGGCAAAACCGGCCTCACACCCGAGCAGTTAGAAGACGCACAGGACCTTCTTCCGGTTCCCATTGGCCTTGCTCTTTCAGGACTTCCGACCGCCGGCGGATTCCGCTCGCTGTCACTCATGCCTTCAGAGCTCGCCGAACGCAAGGCCCGTAACCGCAAGGTTGCGCTCGTAGGCGTTGGGGCCATTGGTGTCATAGCCCTACTTGGTTGGATGTACATCGAGAAGCTGGATGAGGTCGTAGCCGCAGAGGCATCAGCCGAGGAACTTGAGCGTCAAGTCACCGAAAAACAGGCTGAGATTCAGGAGCACACGTCCATCAAGGCACTGCAGACCGAGGTTGATGACAGTAAGTCACTCATTGTGAGCGCGCTGCAGTACGACGTGGCCTGGAGCAAGCTGGTGCAAGAGGTGGCGACGGTGATGCCCAACGATGTTTGGATCTCAAATCTGCAGGCAAGCGCCCCGTCGGCCGCCCTGCAGGGTTCGATGTCCGTGTCTGGCAACGGTGCTGACCACAGCTCTTCTGCTCGCTGGATTCTTCGAATCGATCCCCTCGAGTCGGTCACTGGTCAATGGCTGCCCGTATCGCAGTTGAGCATCGATGAACTTGGCCTGGGGACGACCGAAGCGAGCTTCAGCTCGAACGTGGTGCTGTCTGATCGTGTGCTCTCGATGCGTTCTGAACGCTACGTGGGCGTGACTGGCCTGGTCACCTCAGAAGACCAGACTGAGCCGCCTCCAGCCGAAGGAGTTACGCCATGAGCCGCCGCTTCACGCTCTACGTAGTCCTCGGATTCTTCGCGATTGTCGGGCTCTGGTACTTCCTGTTGTGGAGTCCTGCGACAGAGGATCTTGCTGACGCCGAAGACCGCGAATCCGCTGCAGCTACGCAGCTCATTACGCTCAACGCGGAACTCAACGAACTGATTATCGCTGAGGGCGATCGTCCCGCTCTTCAGAGTGAACTAGAGGCGCTGCGCGCCGGGGTTCCGGCTACGCCGGATGAAGCCGAGATTCTCCTCGCCGTTCGTGCTGCAGCCGAATCCTCGGGTGTGGCCTTCCTTGACTACAGTGCTTCGCCGCCTGTGGCGTCCGAAGACGGAAATCTAGGTGAGGTTCGCATCGAGATCGCAGGAAACGGCGGTTACTTCCAGATCCTGGATTTCATGAACCGACTAAATGCCGAGTACCGCATTCTGGTAGTTGATCGCATCAACCTTGATGCAGTAAGCACCGAGGTGGACTTTGGTCCTCCTGTGCTGAACTGGCAGTTCTCGCTGCGAGCCTTCGTGCAGCCGACGGCCATTGTGGATGTCTCCGGCA
>CAYUOD010000500.1:0-2527 GCA_964446225.1 uncultured Acidimicrobiales bacterium
ACTATTCAAGGAGCCGCATGCGCCGCGCGCTAATCACGGGAATCACCGGTCAAGACGGTACCTACCTCGCTGAGTTTCTGCATTCTCGTGGCTACCGGGTCTTCGGCCTTGTAAAGGGCCAGAACAATCCCAAGGCCGAGGATGTCCAGCAGAAGTATCCGTTTGTAGAACTGCTCAGTGCCGATCTTCAGGATCTCCCCTCGCTGGTTGCAGCGATGGAAGAGGCACAGCCCGACGAGGTGTACAACCTCGGAGCAATCTCATTCGTCGCGATGTCGTTCAAGCAGGCGGAACTAACGGCAAATGTCACTGGCCTTGGAGTGCTGCGCATGTTGGAGGCGATTCGCCTCTCGGCGGGACGTGACAACAACGTGCGTTTCTACCAGGCCTCCTCGTCTGAAATGTTCGGCAAGGTGCGTGAGACACCGCAGACCGAGTTGACACCGTTTCATCCTCGTTCGCCCTATGGCGTGGCCAAGGTCTTCGGGCACAACATCACCGTGAACTACCGCGAGAGCTACGACATGTACGCGACGAGCGGCATTTTGTTCAACCACGAGTCGCCCCGCCGCGGCCTTGAGTTCGTGACGCGTAAGGTGACCCATGCTGTGGCTCGCATCAAGCTGGGCCTGCAGGATGAGCTTTCCTTGGGCAACCTTGACGCCAAGCGCGACTGGGGCTTTGCGGGCGATTATGTCCGCGCTATGTGGATGATGCTGCAACAGGATGAGCCCAGCGACTACGTCATCTCGACCGGTGAGACCCACGAGGTACGAGAGTTCATCAGACTGGCATTTGCCGCTGCGGAGATTGACGACTGGGAGAGCTACGTACGCATAGACGAACGTTTCTTCCGTCCCGCCGAAGTTGATCTCCTTGTGGGCGACTCGAGCCGGGCTCATGACGAGCTGGGTTGGAGCCCGAGCGTTGGCTTCGAACAGCTCGTAACGATGATGGTGGAACACGATCTCGACGAACAGACGCGCCGTCTGGGCTAGCGCGCGGCAAAACCGCGACCCTTCCCCTGTAACCTTGACTAGCGGGCAACGCTGGCTAACAAGGGGAATCGGTGGCCCTTATCCACCAAAAGAAGACCTGGTTGTGCGTCGCGTTGTGCTTCGTACTTCTCGCTGCTGGCACGTCGCAGGTTGCGGCGTCCCCCATGCCCACGGAGTTCATGGTCGAGGTCGCCTCAGATGCGCGGGTGTCAGATGCCTGGCGCAGCCTTGGTGGTAATTGGTACGCCGTCGCCCTCGAGCCACAGGCCATCATGGCGCTTGCCGCAGATGGGATCATTTTGCAGTCTTATGAGCAGCAGACCTATGAGGCGGAATTTGTTCCCAACGATCCGTGTCTCGACAGTTGCGTTGTGGACGGCGTCGGTCTTACCACGCAGTGGTCGGTCGAGGATATTGGTCTGCCTCAGGCTTGGGACGTGACCTGGGGTGCTGACGCAATCGTTGTAGCAGTCTTGGACGCTGGCATCCGAGCCACACATCAAGAACTGGTCGGCCGGGTATTTAGTCAACCAGGGTGTGGAAATCCGAGTCTCGGTGGTGACCTGCGCCATGGCACTCTCAGCGCGGGACTCATCGGGGCAAACAGTGATGACGGCATCGGTATCGCCGGGGTTCTTCCGCGGGGCCGCATGCTTGATGTACAAGTTCTTGGACCGTCTGCTGGTGATCCTGGCACGATTTCCGGGAGCGAGGCAGATATCGTGTCCGGCGTCCGCTGCGCTGCTGACGCTGGCGCAGATGTCATCTCCATGTCGTTCAGTGGTGTGAACACTCCAGCGCTGGCCGATGCTGTGTCCTATGCGCAATCCAAGGGAGCGGTGCTCGTTGCGAGTGCCGGCAACACCGGGATCGCCGAGAGCCTTTATCCGGCCGCCTACCCTGAGGTGGTCAGCGTCGCCGCAACGGAGCGTTCGGGTGATCTTGCCAGCTTCTCAACCTCTGGTCCGACGGTGTCGATCGCTGCGCCGGGCATGAGCCTGGTCACGACTGCGGCGCAGAGCGACAGCAGTTACGAGCTTGTCGACGGGACCTCGTTCTCGGCACCTCTGGTTGCCGGCGTCGCTGCTCTTCTGGTCGCCGCAAACCCTGACTGGACACCCGAGGAAGTATCTGCGCGCCTTGAGCGGACGGCTGACCTGTTGCCAGGGGTAGAGGAGTTCGGTTACTTGAATGCAGGTGCGGCGCTGATTTCAGACCCCGCGGGGTACTGGGTGGTGAGCGAGGACGGCAGCGTGTTGGCCTTTGGTGATGCGGTCGATTATGGCGGAGCCGCAAGTAGCTACCGGGTGGTCGGTCTCGCTGAAGTTGATGCTGGCCGGCCCGGACAGGGGTATTGGTTGGTGGCGGCTGATGGTGGTGTGTTTGCGTTTGGGTCTGCGGGGTTCTTTGGGTCGATGGGTGGTGTGGAGTTGGCTGCTCCGATTGTTGGTGTGGCTGGGACGTCGGATGGTTTGGGGTATTGGTTGGTGGCGGCTGATGGTGGTGTGTTTGCGTTTGGGTCTGCGGGG
>CAYUOD010000501.1:0-2512 GCA_964446225.1 uncultured Acidimicrobiales bacterium
ACGCTGAGTCCCTGCCAGCGCACCATCCACGCCCCAAAGACGCTGATGATCAGGAGCAACGCAAACGTGTTCAGCCAACCCAGAGGATCCGCGACCTGCGCAATCACGTACAGCTCTGCCAGCGGCATCACGATGAAGATCAATACCAGCAGCAGAAACACCTATGCAGGCTACCGGCGCCGCCTAACCTCAAACACATGAGACCCCCATCTGTGGACGCACTGGCACGCTCGCTTGTCCAAACCGGCCTCCCCCACCCGCTCCTTGTCGATGTTGCCAGAGCCGCCATCGCTGCGGGCGAGCCCGAGTCCGCCACTGAGCTCGCAGACCAACTCCGCCGGACGTTGCTGCAACCAGTCATCAACGCCACCGGCGTCATGCTGCATACCAACCTGGGGCGGGCACCCATCGCACACAGCCAGACGGCGCGCTTCTCGAACCTCGAACTCGACCTCAACACAGGACAGCGCGGCAGCCGAAACGACCATGTCGCGATGCTCGCAGCCAAAGCCAGTGGGGCTGAAGCCGCCCTCATCGTGAACAATGGCGCCGCCGCGGTTCTGCTCGCGCTCACTGCGCTCGCCAAGGGCCGATCGGTTGTGGTCTCACGCGGAGAACTCGTAGAGATCGGTGGCGGCTTCAGAGTGCCTGATGTCATGGCGAGTTCGGGCGCCCACCTGCTCGAGGTCGGCACGACGAACCGCACCCATCCCCGCGACTACGAAAACGCCTGCGTCGGACACGACGTCGCGATGCTGCTCAAGGTCCATCCGTCGAACTACCAGATCACCGGGTTCACCAGCGAAGTGTCAGTCGAGACGCTCGCCGCGATGGGCAAGGCACCGGTTGTTGTGGACCTGGGGAGCGGACTCCTCGACGAGAAGTGTGGCTGGCTGCGCGACGGTCCCCCGAAATGGCTGCGCAATGAACCGGCTGTGCGTCAGACACTGCAGGAGGGCGCCGATCTCGTCACTTACTCGGGCGACAAGCTGCTCGGCGGCGCGCAGGCTGGCATCATGGTCGGCTCGCGGGACATCATCGAGCGCTGCGGGCGCCATCCCCTGGCAAGGGCCTTGAGACCGGGCGGGCTGGTCCTTGCCTCGTTGCAGGAGACTCTTCTGGCCTATCTGAACGGCACTGCTGGCGAGATCCCACTTTGGGCATTCGCAGCTGCGACACGGGCATCGTTGCGAGAACGAGCCGAGGGCCTCGGGGCGGGCGAAGTCTGTGACACTGTCGCGACGATGGGAGGTGGCTCGATTCCCGGCAGCGAGATTCCTTCGGCCGGCGTGCGTGTGAGCGGTGACCAGCGAACCGAATTGCGGGCGGCGGATCTGCCGATCATGGCCCGCATGGACGGTGACGCCACAGTCATCGACCTCCGCGCGGTGAAGCCGGAGGACGATCACGTCATCGGCGCCGCGCTCAAATCCCTCCCCACCCCATAGATGCGTAACTGGGTCGGCCATGGCCGCCGAGACTTACGCACCTACGAATGGCTGGTGACCTAGCCCCATAGATGCGTAACTGGGTCGGCCATGGCCGCCGAGACTTACGCACCTACATGGGAGGGATGGGATGGGCCAGCGGCACCAGCGTGCGCTCGACGATCTCCGCCGCTGCCAGGTCAGAGGTCCACCGCAGATAGGTCTTAGTGGGCTCGTTCGTAAAGCCACCGACCGTGCCGTCAGCGCCCATGAGTACCACATGCATGAGGGGTCGCTGAGCTCCAACAGCCAGTGAGTTGACGTCCATGATCACCGCTTTACCGGCCTGCTCAACGCTGTACCCCGCCTCCATGGCGATCACCGCTGCCCGCGCCGTGCCCGCCCGAAGCGCCAGCTCACCCCATCCTGTGCACGCCGCGGCGCCGTAGCGATTGTCGCAATAGTTTCCGGCCCCAACTACCGCCGAGTCGCCAAGCCGTCCAGGATATTTCCAGGCCCAGCCACTCGTGCTCACGCCCGAGGCGATGTTGCCGGCTGCGTCACGGGCAATCACGTTCACCGTGCCTGGGGCCTTCTCCGGATCGGTGACGAGTCCGGCAACTCTGCTCAGCATGGCCTTGGCCATCTCGGTCTCTGGCGTGCCGTCGAAGCCGTTTCGCCAGGTCTGCGCAGCGGTCTCGGTCAGAAGATCCACCTCGTCGAGACCAAGCTCTGCGGCCAGGCGAGCCGCACCATCACCCACAACAAGCAGGTGCGGCAGCTGTTCCATGACACCGCGCGCCACAGATATCGCGTGGGCGTATCCCTTCAGCGCACCGACACACCCGGCGCTGCGATCGCGCCCATCCATGAGCGACGCATCGAGTTCGACCTCTCCGACAAGATTCGGGTACCCGCCGTAGCCAACGGTGTGATCGTCCGGGTTCAGTTCGACAAGCTTTATGCACTCCTCGACCGCAGCCAGAGCGGTACCTCCGGACTGAAGTATTTTCAGCGCCACAGGAGCACCGACAAGCGCGTTCGAACTTCCCACGAGTGCAGTTTGCATGCCAAGAACCTAGTCC
>CAYUOD010000502.1:0-2504 GCA_964446225.1 uncultured Acidimicrobiales bacterium
GAGTCTGAGCCGGGCACCTATAAGGACCGTCTCCTCATGGAGCGCGATCCGCATCAGCTCATCGAAGGCGTGCTGCTGAGCTGTTACGCGGTCAAGTGCGCTCAGGCGTTCTTGTATGTACGTGGCGAGATGGCCCTTGCCCAGGAGCGCATCGCGCAGGCGCTCAATGACGCCTATGAAGCTGGCTTTGTGGGCCGCAATATCTGTGGCACCGACTGGAGCCTGGATATCACCCTGCACTGGGGTGCAGGCGCCTACATCGTGGGTGAAGAAACGGCCCTGATCGAGAGCCTTGAGGGGAACCGCGGCATGCCGCGCCTCAAGCCGCCGTACTTTCCTGCGGCCAAGGGCCTCTACATGCAGCCGACGATTGTGAATAACGTCGAGACGCTTTCCAACGTTCCGTGGATTGTTGAGAATGGCGGCTCTGCTTTTGCTGAGCTAGGGAATGAGCACTCCAAGGGCACGCGACTGTTCGCGGTCTCAGGCCATGTGAAGAACCCTGGGGTTTTCGAGGTTGAGTTCGGCGTCACGACGTTCCGGGATCTCATTTTCCACTATGCCGGCGGACTCCACGACGGACGCGAGTTGAAAGCGTTCATTCCTGGTGGTGCCTCGGCTCCTTGGTTCTTTGATGAGCATCTCGATTTGCCACTGTGCAAGCCCACTGTCGATAAGGCTGGATCGATGCTCGGTTCAGGCGCGGTCATCGTCATGGACGACACCACCGATGTGGTGAAGGCTGCTCTGCGTCTCGTACGCTTCTTTGCCCGCGAGTCCTGCGGCAAGTGCACGCCGTGTCGTGAGGGCACCACCTGGCTTGAGCGTATTCTTGAGCGAATTCATCGGGGCGACGCTCGTCAGTCAGATATTGAACTCCTGATGGATGTCTCTGACAATATTTCTCCCGGCCTGGCCTGGCCACCTAAGCAGACAACGATCTGTCCGTTGGGGCCTTCGGCCACCGCCCCGATCGCCTCAGTGATGCGGCGCTTCCCTGAGGCGTTCCAGGCCAAGATCAGCAGTGCGGATGGACTCTATGTCTGACACGACTGCAACAGAGGATACGACCGAGACGGTTGAGGATCCGCGTCTGACGCTTACGATCAACGGCACCGAGATCAAAGCCAATCCTGGTGAACTTGTTATCGATGCGGCTGAGCGTCACGGGGTTTACATTCCGCGCTTCTGTTACCACTCGCGCATGACCCCGGTGGGCATGTGTCGCATGTGTGTGGTCGAGATCGACGGAGGCCGAGGCCCTGCTTTGCAGCCCGCGTGCATGGTCTCTTGCGGTGAGGGCATGTCGGTCGATACCGAGTCAGACGTTACGCAGAAGGCGCAGGAGGGGATCCTCGAGTTTCTCCTCATTAATCATCCTCTGGATTGTCCGGTCTGCGACAAGGGCGGCGAATGTCCGCTGCAGGACCAGGCAGTTGCGTGTGGTCCTGGAGAGTCGCGCTTCGTAGAAGAGAAGCGTCACTACGAGAAGCCAATCCCATTGAATGACAATGTGGCTTTGGATCGTGAGCGTTGCATCCTTTGTGACCGTTGCACGCGTTTCGCGGCAGAGATTGCGGGCGATCCGCTGATTCATTTCACCCAGCGGGGAAACCAGACACAGGTCCTCACCTTCCCCGACGAGCCCTTCGCTTCGTACTTCAGCGGCAACACCGTGCAGCTTTGTCCGGTGGGTGCTCTGACGGCCAAGCCATATCGGTTCAAAGCGCGTCCGTGGGACCTTGAGGAAGCCGAGTCCACCTGCACTGACTGCGCGGTAGGTTGTCGAATTACCGTGCAGACCTCTCGTAATGACGTCCTGCGTTTGCAGGGTGTGGATTCTGAGGACGTGAACCACGGGTGGCTCTGCGACAAGGGCCGATTCGGGTTTGAAGAGGTGAACTCGGAGGAGCGGCTGAGAACGCCTCTCTCCCGACAAGCTGATGAACTTGTTGAGTCCACCTGGTCGGATGCTCTCGACGCAGCGGCAGATGGCCTAGGTTCTGCGTCCGCCATCGGTGTGCTCGGCGGCGCCCGACTCACGAACGAGAGCGCGTTCGCCTGGGCCAAGCTGTCGCGCGATGTGCTCGGTACGAACAACCTTGATGCTCAGCTCGCAGACGGACTCGCCGGAGATCTCGTCGCTGCGCTTCCGAGAGCCACTATCGCTGAGGCATGCAACGCCGGGTCTGTGCTACTCATGGGCGCCGATCTGAAAGAAGAACTCCCGGTGCTGTATCTCCGCCTGAAAGGCGCGGTAGATGCTGGCACCACGCAGGTCGTTGAGCTGTCGCCGACCGATTCGACGATGACGAGGTTTAGCAAAGTATCGCTGCGCTATGTGCCGGGTGAACTCGATTCTGCAGTAGACGCTGTCATCACCGGGAGTCAGCGCGAGGGTCTGGATGCTGAGCAGATTCAGAACGCCAATCGGGCATTGTCTGCCGCGCCACTTGTTGTGCTCGTCGGAAGAAACTCGCTCGCAGATCATCAGGCCATCACGT
>CAYUOD010000503.1:0-2491 GCA_964446225.1 uncultured Acidimicrobiales bacterium
TGAGGAATATGTCCTCAAGGCTGGTGGTCTCCTGCGTGAGCTCCTGGAGCACCACATCCGCGTCGAAGCAGCGCCTGTTGAGCTCGCCGGCAAAATCCGCAGGGGCTGTGACGCAGGCCCTCCTTTCCGCCAACTCATATGCGAACCCTCTGTCATGCGCTATACGTTCGATGACGTGGAGGTCTTCGCTTCGGGCTGTGCCGACTATGAGTCGTCCGCTGGCTTAAGTGAGACCGGTTGTCTGACCCGAGTAGACGAGTTCCCCGTCGTTGATGAGCACGAGACGGTCGCTCACCAGTTCGAGTTCTGAGAGCAGGTGGCTGGAGATGAATACGGTTCCACCGTCGGCGGCGAACGTGCGCACAAGGCTGCGCACGTCTGCGATTTCTGCGGGGTCCAGACCGTTGACTGGCTCATCCAGGATGAGAAGCTCTGGATCGCACAACAGTGCCGCTGCCAAGCCCAGGCGTTGCTTCATGCCAAGTGAGTAGGTCTTGTAGCGGTCGGGCTTTGTGACCGGCTGGCCCAGGATGGATCCCCCGCCTGAGGTTGGTCGCACCAGGCCCAGGAGCATGCGCATTGTGGTTGTCTTGCCAGCGCCGTTGGGTTCAACGAAGCCCACGACTGTGCCTCGGGGGATCTGAATCGTCAGGTTATTGACGACTGTTCGGGTTCCGTACCGCTTGGTGAGGGCGTCGGTTTCGATGGCGAGGTCGGTCATGGTGCTGCCCTTCTGTGAACTCCTCTCAAGCATGAGAGTTGAGCGCCGCTGTGCATCAGACAGAAGACCGATATGTCGTGTAGCCCTGAGGATGAGGGAATGATGAAAAGTAAGCAACTAATGAAATATTAGTCACTAAGGTAGTGTTAGTTCATTACAAGAAGTAAGTATCCCCCAAGGAGTATCAATGACTACCATCCTTCGCATCGACTCAAGTGCCCGCCGAGAAGGTTCCATCAGCCGTGAACTCACCGATGAGGTCATCGCAGAGCTACTGAAGCAGGATCCAGCAGCCCAGATTGTCACCCGAGACCTGCTCGACGGGATTCCCTTCCCGGATGAGGCCTCCATTGGCGCCTATTTCACGCCGAAGGACGCCCGCTCTGACGCTCAGAAGCAGGCGATCGCGGCCTCAGACGAACTTGTTGCCGAGTTCCAGAGCGCGGACACACTTGTTATTGGGGTAGCCGTGTACAACTACAACGTGCCCGGAGTCCTCAAGGCCTACGTCGATCAGGTCGTGCGTGTCGGTGAGACATTCAATGTCGACGAGAACGGCTACACAGGACTCGCGGCACCAACCCGGGCGATTCTGGTGGTCGCAGCCGGTGCCATCGAAGTTGGTGGTGCCGAAGACTTTGCGACAGCATCTCTCAGGGCGATCCTGGGATTCGTGGGCATCACCGACGTTACGGTCGTCGCGGCTGGTAACACTGCGTCTGATCCTGAGACAGCCGTGCAGGCCGGGCGGGCGCAAATTGCTGCGCTTTCGCTCCAAGCCGCCTAACCTCAAAGGTGATGGCTCCCCAAAGCAGCGACCACTCAGGTGTGTATTGCTCGGATTATCACCGAGCGGTAGAACTCATTGGTCGGCGGTGGACGGGAGTCATCCTCTTGGCCCTCAAAAACGGGGTAGAGCGATTCTCTGAGATTCGCGCTGCAATCCCCGGACTCTCCGACCGGCTCCTGAGTGAGCGGCTACGTGAGCTCGAGGACGAAGGGCTCGTAACGCGAGCTGAGGATCATGGGCAGGTGCGCTACAGGCTCACTGAAAAAGGTGAGGCTTTGTCGCCGGTTCTGGATCAACTCAACTCGTGGGTAGATGAGTGGGGCAGGGCCGATGCTACGACTTCTTCGGAGTGACCAGACCGATCTCGTAGGCCAGAATCACCGCCTGTACGCGATCGCGTAGTCCGAGTTTCCCGAGGATCCGGCTGACATGGGTCTTCACTGTCGTCTCGGCTACGAAGCATTCGGCTGCGATCTCGGCGTTCGTCTTGCCGTCTGCCAGAAGAACAAGAATTTCGCGTTCGCGGTCGGTGAGTCGATCGAGGTCGGCGAGATCCGTCTGTGACGTCTCAGCGGGAGTCTTGGCGAACTCTTCAATGAGTTGACGCGTCACACTCGGCGAGAGCAGGGCATCTCCTCGCGCCACGGTCTTGACTGCATCGGTGAGCACCCGGGCCGGACAGTCCTTCAGAAGGAATCCGCTGGCACCTGCTCGTACGGCGTCGAAGATGTAGGCGTCCAGGCCGAACGTCGTCAGAATCAGGACTCGCGCTGAGGCATTCGGGTCTGCTGCGATGTGTCGCGTGGCTTCTATCCCGTCCATCTCCGGCATTCGCACGTCCATCACAATGACATCGGGCGATAGAGCGCGGGCTTGTGAGATCGCCTCCACACCAGTTGCCGCGAGTCCGACGACCTCAAGTTCTGGGTCGGCGTCGAGGATGGTGCTGAACCCGGTGCGGATGAGCTCTTGATCGTCGA
>CAYUOD010000504.1:0-2490 GCA_964446225.1 uncultured Acidimicrobiales bacterium
GATACAGCTGAGTCCTATGCTCGCCGCCGCAGCGATGGCCCTATCCAGCCTGTCCGTAGTTACCAACGCAAGCCGACTCCGTCGCTGGGAAGCCCGTCCGATCGACGTCTCGAAGGTGCCGCCCGTCGGGGATCCGATTGTGGAAGTCGGAGCCGACGAGCCTGCTCAACCGCAGACCGAACAGGTCACCGATCCAGTATGTGGCATGAGTATCGACCCTGAGACTGCTGCTGCGCAGGCGGACCA
This sequence comes from uncultured Acidimicrobiales bacterium, assembly GCA_964446225.1. Lineage (GTDB taxonomy): Bacteria > Actinomycetota > Acidimicrobiia > Acidimicrobiales > Poriferisodalaceae > CAYUOD01. The sequence continues at coordinate 247 of CAYUOD010000504.1, forward strand.
CAACGGAACGACCTACCACTTCTGCGCAGCGGGCTGCCGAGACGCCTTCGTTGCCGATCCAAGCGAATACACGGCTGACTCGTCAGTCCCCGCCAACCAATAGAACACTTCGGAGCGCAAATGAATCCCATCACCATCACCACTGAGCTCGGTTTCGCCGAGGCCGAAGCCGCCGTCATCACCGCCCTCTCAGAGCAGGGTTTCGGAATTCTCACCGAGATTGACATCACAGCAACCCTGAAGAAGAAGCTCGATGTGGACGTGCCACCGCTCAAAATTCTCGGCGCCTGTAACCCCAATCTCGCCTATCAGGCACTCCAGGCAGATCCCGATGCAGCGTTGGTACTGCCCTGCAACGTAGTGCTTGAAACCGTCGACGCCGGGACCTCTATCAGAGCAGCAGATCCCCACGACATCATCTCCACCCCTGAGCTCAAGGAACTTGCCGACGAAGCTGCCGAGAAGCTCACCGCTGCACTCAACTCGTTGGTCAGCTAAGTCACTCACCCACCGCGAAGCCAGCTCGTTGCCACTGGGGGAACCCTCCCTCCAGACGGCGGGCTGGCCTCCCACCTTCATTGAGCTGGCGTACAGCCTCGTCAGCAAAGACGCAGAAGGTGCCGCGACAGTACGCGACAATCTCCAGGTCAGCGGGGAGCTCGCCAAGTCGTTGTTGCAACGAGTCGAGCGGCACGGATGTGGCGCCGGCGATGTGTCCAGCCTCGAACTCGGCGGGCGGTCGCACGTCAATCACAATGACGTCGCCGTTCGTCAACCGTCTATTGAGTTCGATCCGCCCGATCTGCTCCAGCTCTGAGCGATCCCCGAGGTAAGCCACTGAAAGCTCGGCCATATCGTCGTGATGAGCTGAGGCCACATCGCTCAGTGCCGAGAGAAGCTCCCCGACCCGATCCGAAGCCAGACGGTAGTAGATGCGGTTGCCGTCGCGCCGAGTGCTCACCAGGCCTGCCGACGCCAGCGCACGTAGATGGAATGAGGTGTTCGCAATGGACTGCGATATCTCTGTCGCGAGCTGATCTACATGGCGCTCGCCCTGCTCGAGGATTCCAATCAACTCCAGCCGGCGCCCGGACGACATCGCTCTCGCAATCGAAGCAAAGCCCTCGTAGAGCGCGTCCTTTGCATCAATGTTGCCCATTACCGTTCCGATCTATTCAAGTGTCTGCTTGACAAACTAAGGATCAGGGCTACGCTTGTCAAGTAAGCACTTGAGGAGCCAAACGTGGAACATCACGACGAGCAGCAGCGCCAATGAGATCCGACATCCAGAAACCGTCAGTGCGCCTCGGACTTCGCGAAAACCTTGCTCAGTTCTCGCTGCTTGTGGCTGTCAACGCCCTTGTCGGAGGCATGATCGGCCAGGAACGCACCGTTCTGCCATTGCTTGCCAAGCAGGAGTTCGGGCTCACCGCCTTCACCGCGACACTCACCTTCATCGCCGCCTTCGGCATCGTGAAGGCCGCCACCAACTTCTTCGCCGGCACCCTGTCTGATCGCTTCGGACGCAAACCCGTACTCGTTGCTGGCTGGCTGATCGGCATACCCGTACCCCTATTGCTCATCTGGGCACCGAGCTGGGGCTGGGTCATCTTCGCCAACGTGTTTCTGGGCGTGAACCAGGGCCTCACCTGGTCTACAACAGTCATCATGAAGATCGACCTGGTCGGCCCTCACCGACGAGGCCTTGCCATGGGACTCAACGAAGCTGCTGGCTACGGCGCAGTTGCAGTTACCGCGCTGGCGACCGGTTACATCGCCGAACAATGGGGACTGCGCCCCGAACCCTTCTTCCTCGGACTCGCCTACGTCGCGCTTGGTCTGGGGCTGTCTGTCCTGTTCGTCCGTGAAACCCTCGACCATGTGCGCCTCGAGGCAGCAAACCATGTCCAGACCAACAACAATCTGAACGACGAACTCACGAATAGGCAGATATTCACGCTGACGAGTTTCCGAGAGAAGGCTCTCTCGTCCTGTTCTCAAGCTGGCCTGGTAAACAACCTGAACGACGGTTTGGCCTGGGGACTGTTTCCGATCTTTTTTGCCGCGTCGGGTCTCAGTTTCGCCCGCATTGGCATTCTGGCGGCGATATATCCCGCGGTCTGGGGTCTCGGGCAGCTCTACACCGGAGCACTATCGGATCGCATCGGACGCAAACCTCTCATAACCGTTGGCATGCTCACGCAGGCTGTGGCGATTGCATGGATGGCGTCAGTGAGTGGTTTC
>CAYUOD010000505.1:0-2466 GCA_964446225.1 uncultured Acidimicrobiales bacterium
GCGAAGGGGATCCATACCGAGGCGGGCTTCGCGTCCGACCACTTTCCAGTATTCGCGGACATACGGCTGCGCGCCTGACGAAGAGCGTCCGGTCGCGGTTTCGTGTGTCGAGACTGCGGCGGTTCTCCTAGGATCCAGCCATGGCTGAGCGGAGCGTTGATGGCGGTAGAGATCGGGCAGTTGGGGCCCTGCTTGGTTTGGCGTCTGGTGACGCGGTTGGCACGACCCTCGAGTTCAAGCCACCGGGCAGCTTCACGCCGATAACAGACATGGACGGGGGTGGCCCGTTCCGCCTGAATGCGGGGGAGTGGACCGACGACACCTCGATGGCGTTATGTCTGGCCGAGTCAATCGTTGATACCGGCGCGTTGGATCCGGCCGATCAGCTTCGGCGCTATCTGCTGTGGATGTCCGAGGGTTACCTGGCATCGAATGGGAAATGCTTCGATATCGGCATCACTACGAGTAGCGCGCTGCGTCGATTCCAAAGGACCGGAGAGACAGTTGACGTGCTGGTCGATCAGGAGGCAGCGGCCAACGGCTCGCTCATGCGTCTGGCGGCTGTGCCGATTCACTGGCATGCAGATCTCGCGGAGGCGATCGAGAAGTCTGGCGAGTCGAGCCTGACCACTCATTCGGCGCGCCGTCCTGTTGACGCTTGCCGTGTTCTCGGTGGCGTCACGGCTGCGCTGATTTCGGGCCAGCCTGCCGAGCAGGTGTTGCACGCCGACTTCTGGCAGTTCGGTCCGCTTGATCCTCAGATCGAGGCGATCGTTCGCGGTTCATGGGCAACCAAAGAGCCGCCCGCTATTAGAGGAACCGGGTTCTGCGTCGACGCGCTCGAGGCGGCGTTGTGGGCGGTCGGCGGCGCAGATAATTTCCGGGACGCGATTCTGCGCGCGGCGAATCTTGGTGACGATGCCGATACGACGGCCGCTATTGCCGGTCAGATAGCGGGGGCACGCTGGGGCGCATCAGGGATTCCCGCTGAGTGGCGGGCCAAGTGTGTGGCATCTGAGCGGATCACTTCGCTGGCCGAGATTCTCTGGGCAGACGGCGGAGGCGACTCTGATGCCGAGCCCGCTTGGAGCCACGACGATTTTGTGCATGCCTGGTGGGTCCAGCCCGGTGCGCTGCTCGCTGGCGAGTATCCGGGTGATCGATCACAGAGCAGGGCAGCCGAGAAGGTCAATCTGCTGATCGACGCTGGCATCCGTTCGTTTGTCGACCTGACGACTCCCGAGGATCACCTGACTCCCTACGCTGACCTCGTCGTTCAGGCTGCGAAGAACAGGTGCCTCGACGTACAGCACCACAGCTTTGGAATTCCAGATATGTCGGTCAGTGCTGATTCCTTCTACGACGAGATCCTCACCCACATAGCCAGCGAACAGGCCCGGGGTGCGGTCTACGTTCACTGCTGGGGCGGAGTCGGCAGAACCGGCACAGTCGTCGGCTGCATGCTCGCCGACTCAGGTCTGAGCTACGACGCTGTCATCAATCGCCTAGCCGAGCTGCGCAGCGGGACCAACAAAGCTGGCCGACCCTGCCCCGAGGCAAAGTCACAACACGAGGTCATCCGTCGCCGGGCATCGTAGGTCCTATTTGAGAGCCAGGTCTTACACTGGGTAGTAGGACGCAAGGACGATGCCATGGGCCGATTGAGTTCGGGGGTTCGAGCGATTTGGCGACTGCTGCTGATGCTTGGTCTTGCTGGCGTGGTCGGGATTGGTGCACTTGTTGTCGTGGATTGGCAGGCGCGGTCTAACGACGAGGTGTACGTCATCGAGGTGCCTTTCCTGGCGGGATCCAGTGGTCTTACGACAGGACGGGTGATCTTCGTCTATGAGGGTCGAGCCGAGGATGCCGAACTTCTGGCCCATGAGCTGGTTCATGTTTGCCAGTGGGAAGTGGGACAGGTTGAGTTCCTGTGGGATTACACGACTGAATACGGATCCAACCTTGCTGAGCTTGGTGACGCAAAACAGGCCTACCGAGAGATCAGCTTCGAGGAACAGGCCCGCGCTGGTGACAGCGACTGCGACTTCAGTGTCTATGTAGTGCCCTAGGTCCAGTCCGTGGAAGTTGGATTGGCCTTGGTGATCGTTTCGTTGTGGATGAGGGCGGTGGTGATCCAGGCGAGGTCTTGGAGGGTGTCGCCTGAGAGCTTGTGGATGAGGTCCGGTTTGGTGTGGTCGCTGCTGAGGTCGGTGTGTCTTCCGCGGAAGACTTTTATGGTGGCGGGCTCGCCGCTCGGCATGATCCAGGTGTGGCTGCCAGCGGGGTTGGGTTCGACGTTCCAGCCGTGTTCGTGGAGCAGATGGTGGTGGAAGTTGCAGACGAGCATCAGGTTGGGGAGTTCTGTTGGGCCGCCGTTGGCCCAGTGGATGATGTGGTGGGCGTGCAAACGGCGGGTCGCGTCGCAGCCCAGGAACTGGCAGCGGTTCTGGTCCCGCCGGTTTAGCG
>CAYUOD010000506.1:0-2466 GCA_964446225.1 uncultured Acidimicrobiales bacterium
TTCTAGCTCTGCGTCAGTGGCGACGTTGTCGAATCGCTCGACGATGACGCCTTCGTCGTTGATGACAAAGACCCAGGGCTCGCGAGCGGCGATCTCGGGTGTCGGGGCGATCCACGGGAGGATGTAATCGTTGATCTCGTCGTTGTTGAAGTCTTCCCAGATCTCAAGGTGGACGAACTCCATGTCGTCTCCGTAGACGTCGGCCAGGGCAGCGATACTGTCCACGATCGGCCCACAGAACCGGCTCTGGCAGAACGTCGGCGTAGAGATCACGACCATCATGGACCGTCTCTCATCCAGTGCGTCTGCGATTGTCGTTCGGTGCAGGTTGAGGTCGGGAACTGGCGCTTCACTATGAGCCCGGGAGTCGATAGCAGAGGGATCGACATCCGGGTCGCCAGCAAGGGGTTGGATGGTTCGTGGCGCCGCATCGCCGACTGCTGGGACCGTTGAGCTTTCGAGAACCTCAAACGCAGCGTTGGCGCTCAACTGGCCCTCATCGGTGTCCGCAACGACATGCACCTGCCAGAACCCTGGCTGGTCGAATGTGAGCGTGCTCGTTCCGTACACGCCGAGCGCTATCGAAGCACCGACGAAGCGGGGTGCGGCCTCGTCCGGGTCACCGTCCTGTCCTGGGATCGGCAGGAAGCTGGCCGCAGCGCTGCTGTGCACCGTGGTTGGCTCGGTGGCCGGGGCAATGAACTGGAACGTGACTCCGCCGTAGGCAAGGACCTGTGCCTGGTCTTCAGCGAATAGTCCGACCAGAAGGCGGCTGGGCTGGCCTACCACCAGATCGAAGCTGGCGACTTGTGCCGCCATCCCCGAGTCTTCGTCGAACGATGACGAACCCGTGTCTGAGCCCCCACAGGATGCAGCGACCAAAGCGAGCAGTAGGGCCACACCCACCAGGACTCGCTTCGGCGAACATGATCGCCCCTGGCCGTGTCCTGTATGAGAACGGGACCATGGCTGCGGGACTGGTTGGATCTTGGCGGGATTCATCGGTACCTAGTTTCCGGTCGAGCATGGGTCATTGGGCTGTTCATATCCATTGACCGGTAGCAGTGGCAGCGTGACAGTTAAGAGATCGCCCAAAAGACCAGCGATTGCGGGACTCTGTTTTGTGTAGGCATCCTCAACCTGCTGCTTGGCCCTGAGGAGCTCCGCGGTTCCGGCACGATTCACATCTTGGGACTCGGTCGCGAGTTCATGCAGTGGCTGGTGGGACAAGTCGATGAAGGTCTGCTCAGACCCATCGATGTCGTCTGCGGTGGCCAGGTCGGCCGATACGCACAGGCCCTCGATCATCCGAGAATAGTTCGCCGGTAGTGCGGCGGAACTCGAGCCTTGTGACGCCGCGAACCACACAGTGCCGAGTCCGACTACGACCAACCCAGCGATGATGATCACAGAACGTGTCGACACTGCATGTCTCCGATGGGTCCGACCTCAGAAGAGGGTGGGAATCTTGTGAACCGACGTCGATGGGTGCGCGTATTGGTGACCCAGTTACGGCAGTTCGGATTTGGGGTGGTGAGTCTGCGGTGAGGCGTTGGGTGATCGCGCTGGGCGCTATGGAGTTACGCCTCACCGTTGCGAGGTTGACCAAGCCGCGCCGTGGCAGAGCGGGTGACGAGAATCGAACTCGCGTATTCAGCTTGGGAAGCTGACGTTCTACCATTGAACTACACCCGCGAAACGGCGCTCAAAGAGCCTCGCAGACCCCTCATTGTAGTGCCCCCCGAAGACTCAGAGTCCAGTCCACTAAGGTGACGGCGTGATTCTCAGCGACCGGTCTATCCGTGAGGAGTTGGCTGCGGGACGGATCGTCATCGATCCGATTCTGGAGGCGAACATACAGCCCAGCTCGGTTGACTTGCGCCTCGACAATCTGTTCAGGATCTTCCGCAACCACACGGCGGGCATCATTGATGTGAAGGCCGATCAGCAGAATCTCACCGAAGAGGTGCGGATGCCAGATGATGAGCCGTTCATGTTGCATCCGGGTGAGTTCGTTCTGGGTTCGACCTACGAGTCGGTGGGCTTGCCGGACGATCTCGTAGCTCGCCTCGAGGGCAAGTCCAGCCTGGGCCGCCTTGGGCTCCTTATCCATTCCACCGCGGGCTACATAGATGCCGGTTTCAGCGGCCATATCACCCTCGAACTCTCGAACGTGGCGAGTCTTCCGATCACGCTGTATCCCGGCATGAACATCGGCCAGATCAGCTTTCAAAAGATGACCACGCCCGCGGACCGGCCTTACGGCTCGGTGGGGCTCGGCTCCAAGTACCAGGGGCAAAGCGGACCGACCGCATCCATGTCCCATCGAAACTTCGACGACACCTAACAACGTAAATTCAACAATTTGTCAATCTTGGGCTTTCGACCTAGATTAAGCCTGACTATGGAGGACGGTTCAATGGATAACAAGAACAGACAACGCGCAATACTCGCTGGGTTACTTGT
>CAYUOD010000507.1:0-2459 GCA_964446225.1 uncultured Acidimicrobiales bacterium
GTCCGAGCGCTGCCGCCCTCCTCAGAATTGCGTTCGACAACAGTGACCGAGAGACCTCGCTTGGCGGCGTGGGCAGCAGCAACGAGGCCGCTGAGTCCCGCTCCGATGACAACGAGATCAACTGGCTCTAGAGACATTGCATCTTCCATTCGTTGGGATACATGTGTGTCGACGTAGCCCTCGAAAACGTGACAGGGCTAGCTCGGAGGGCCCTCGGCAATGATTGACCGGACCAGTGACGGTGTCACGGTGAACGGATCAAACGTAGGCTGCCAGAACGTCGCTCCGGCAGCAATCCAGGCAGAAGGATCGTCGCCGGGTAAGCCCTGCTTCACGATATCGAAGCCCGGCTTGACGCCGTACTCGGCCAGCCTCCCCACAATCTCAGCAAGCTGATCGGGACTGTCCAGATCGATCACCACAACGCCGTCGTAGCGAGCCGCTCGCTTGAGTGGCCGCCGATTAGGCCAACGAGCAGCCATCCAGAAGGGCACAGTGCCGTTAACCGGACGGGGCAGGAACTGCACGTCATCCGCGACGTAGTGCTCGCCCTTGTGCGTAAATCGCTCGCCCGACATGTACTTCTGCAGAAGTTCTAGCGACTCATCCAGCATCGCTGCGCGAGTTCGATCGTGCAGTTCCTCACCAAAGGCCGAGAGTTCACGACCACTTCGATCCAGCCCAAGGCCAGCACCCATGATGAACCGGCCATCCGAAAGGTTGTCGAGCGCGACAATTTGGCGGGCCATCACCTGAGGCCTGCGGCGAGCAAGCGGCGTCACCATGGGACCGGTGAGGATGCGCTCGGTGGCGTGCAGCATCGCGGCCATCGCAATCCACGGATCGGTGACGATCGAAACAGGGCCCTTATATTGCACGTGGTCCCACAAGAACAGTGCGTCCCAACCTGCCTCCTCAGCCTGTACAGCGAGATCGGCGAGCAGACCGGGGTCAGCGAGTTCGCCAAAGATCGGGAGTGATGGTCCGTAGCGCATCTCGCTATTCTTCCGCAGTTTCCTGACGGTCAAGCCACTTGTCGACGTAGGCCACGTCATAGGCCCTCAAAGCTGGCAGGACCTCATCAGGACTGCCCACCACAGTGATGAGATCACGATTCGCCTGTTTCACGAATCCGGACGCGATGGCTCCGTCGATGAAATCAACCAGCGGTGACCAGAATCCGTTGGTATCCAACAGGGCAATGGGCTTGCTGTGGAGACCCAGCTGGGACCAGGTCGTGACTTCGGCGAGTTCCTCAAGTGTGCCGAAGCCTCCGGGCAGCGCCACAAACGCGTCGGCTCTGTCCGCCATGATCTGTTTGCGTTCGTGCATCGAGTTCGTTTCGATGAGTTCGGTCAGCCCGCTGTGCTTGACTTCACGACTGAAGAGCCCGGTGGGGATTACGCCAAGTACCGAACCGCCCCGCTCCATCACCGCATCAGCCAGCGCACCCATCAGGCCGACCTCGCCACCGCCGTAGACCAATTGCACACCGCTCTCAGCCATTGCATGTCCCAAGGATCGTGCAGCGTTGAGGTAGGCCGGATCGCTGCCCGAGGAGGATCCGCAGTAGACACAGACTGATGCGAGTTCTGACATAGGTGCTGATGAGAGTTCTGACATAGGTGTCAAAGCTACTCAGATGGGTCTGCCACCTCGCCATCAATTCCTGGTTCGGCCGAGGCCGCCACATCAGCCGCCTCGCCTGAGGGCTGCACCTCGCCTCAATCGGCGGAGCAGGAGGCTTATCGGTCTTTGGTTTCTGGGCCGGCGCAAACGCACCCCAGAGGCCACCGGCAACAGCGAAGACAATCACCACGACGATCATCTTGGTGGATCCAATGGCGATGATCGCCCTTCATCTGGGACTCTGCGGCTGTGTCCCAGCAATTCCTTCGGTACCTCACCACTCACCCGACATTCCACTGTTCCCGCCATTAGGGTCGACGGACCCTAGGCAGCGCCAGAGCCCATATTTAGTGTGAGTTGATGGAGTACAACACGATCATCGAACCGTTCCGCATTCACTCTGTGCAAGCCATCGATCTTCCCGATGCAGCGGCACGCGAGGAAGCCCTAGAACGGGCCGGCTTCAATCTCTTCGGACTTCGGGCTCATGAGGTCATCATCGATCTACTCACCGACTCGGGTACCGGAGCGATGTCGTCCAAGCAATGGGCCGGCATGATGCTCGGCGACGAATCCTACGCCGGTAGCCGCTCCTTTTACCGCTTCCAGGATGTCGTACAGGACCTCACCGGGTTCAGCGAAGTCATCCCAACTCACCAGGGCCGGGCCGCCGAGAAGATCCTGTTCGAGGTGCTTGTCAACGATGGTGATGTCGTACCCAACAACACACATTTCGATACCACGCGAGCCAACGTCGAGTACCAGGGAGGCATCGCCAGAGACCTCGTGATCGCCGAAGGCACCGACCCCGCTGCAATTCATCCCTTCAA
>CAYUOD010000508.1:0-2458 GCA_964446225.1 uncultured Acidimicrobiales bacterium
GAGCGACGGGTCATCCGAGCTGTGGGTGTCGCGGCCGCTGTATCGCTCGGGTTTGTCATCGTGTTCGGTACCGCTGGGCTTATCATCGACAGTCTGGCCTCAGGCGCCCGCCGTCAGCTTCCCTGGATCACGATCGTGATCGGCGGCCTGCTCATCATCGCAGGCATCGCAAGTATCCTCGGCTGGAAACCCAACGTCGGCATTCGGGTTCCAGACCTCACCACCGGTAAGGGTGGAGGCCGCTTGATGGTCGGCTACGGCGCCACATACGCCATCGCCTCACTCTCATGCACCATCGGCCCCTTCCTTGCTGTGACCGGTGCCGCCCTGTCCCAGTCACGGGCCCAGGGAATCGCTACCTATGTTGCCTACGCCCTCGGGATGGGCGTCATCATTCTCATCTTGAGCATTGCAGCGGCCCTCGCCCACAGCACCGTCGCGAACCACATGCGCCAGCTCTCCAGAATTGCGCCGCGGGTCGGCGGGATTCTGATGGTGCTCGCTGGTGCCTACGCAATCTGGTACGGCCGCTGGGAGTTGAACGTCTACAGCGGCGATCTGTCAACCGATCCAGTAGTCGATGCGATGGAGAACTTCAGATTGGGTCTTGTCGGGTTCATCGAAAGAATCGGTGCGGTTCGCCTGGCGGCGATCGTGGTCATCGGCGTCGTCGCGGTCATCGCCACTGGGCGGATCGCCAGGACGAGCATGTACACCAACGAAGACACCGAGGAGCTCGACCACGAGCACGAGCACGACCTCGAACTCACCAAGGAAACGTAGACCGGACGCCAGCCGTTCTCCTCCCCCACAGCTGTAGGTAATCCTGGACCCACAAGGAGCAATATGGGGAACAAACAATCGAATCGTGCCAAACGCGAGGCGGCGAGACGCGCCGCTCAACGCCGACAACGCATGATGTGGGGTGCGGTGGTTGTCCTGATTCTCGTGGGCGTCGGTGCGTTCAGTCTGCTTGGGGGTGACTCGAGCGATGGCACTCCTCAAATGGCGGCCGACTTCGAGCTCATCAGCTCAGAGGGTGAGCCGGTACAGCTCAGCGATTACCGTGGCCAGCCGGTCGCGGTCACGTTCATGCACACCTGGTGAGCGGCTTGTAACGCCAGTGCCCCCGAGTTTCGGGCGGCCTACGATAAGTACCAGGACCAGGGTTTCGAAGTGCTCTCAGTCAGCATCCAGGAAGGCGACGACGACGTCGCCGACTTTATAGATCGCCACGATCTGTCTTACACATTTCTCATGGATCGGACCGGGGCGGTGAGTGCCAACTACCAGGTCACCACAACGCCGACGACCTATTTCATAGCACCGGATGGAACTATCGCAGATGTTCTTTCTGGCGTGGTGAACCAGGGGTGGCTGGAAGACAACATCAACGACTACATTGCGAGTCCGTAACTCGCGTAGATGGCGCCTTGACGGTGCCAGGAACCAACAGGAGATACAGATGCGACGCGCCCCGGCGACGCTCACAGCAATGCTCATCGCCCTCGTCACACTCGCGGCAGCGTGCAGTTCAGGCAGCAGCGAGACCGTCGCTGGCCAGGACGACCTCGGGCACATTCATGACCTTGCGTTTGATGACGAGGAGAATCTTCTCGTCGCGACCCATAGTGGTTTGTACCGAATTGAAGGCGCCGATCGTGCCGTCCTCGTTGGCGAAGTGCAGCACGACCTCATGGCAATGACAGACGGATCCAATGGAACGCTCATAGCCAGCGGCCACCCGGATCTCACAAGGCCGGAGTATGAGGTCGAAGGCAAGCCGCCGTTTCTTGGACTCGCAACCAGCGAAGACTTCGGCGAGTCCTGGGATGTCATTGGCCTGCTCGGAGAAGCTGACTTCCATGCACTCGTCGTCCAGGATGACGGCCTGTTCGCAGCTGAGGGCTCCGGAGGGCGAATCTGGTTCCTCAACAGCCAACAGGAATGGAGTCAGCTCGGTGAAGTCGACGCCCGAGATCTCGCCATCAACCCCGCCGATTCGAGCCGTCAGCTTGCGGCCGACTATGCAGAGTCGGTGTGGGTCAGCATCGATGGGGCCCGGAGCTGGACTGAGCTTCCTGAAGCGCCCGGCCTGCTTGAGATTGAATGGCTGGACCCTCGGACCATCCTCGGAGTTGACGCTGCCGGTTCGGTCTGGATAGCTGAAGAGCCGCTCGGAGACTGGACGGAGATTGCCACCGGACCAGCTGACGTCGAGACCTTCTATGTCGACCCGACCGGCGACTGGTGGGTGACGGTCGTCGGTGGCGAGATCTCCATGAGCGAGGACAATGGAAAGTCATGGAGTGTCGTGTACTCGCCGCCAACCGACAACTAGTGCCCTGAGCGGGAACCTTGGGGATGGCGGTCTCACCACTCGGATCGATCCAACTACGGTCGTCCGCCGGGTCGACTTCAATGTTCCAGACAGGTTCATAGTCACCAGAAAGTCTTC
>CAYUOD010000509.1:0-2452 GCA_964446225.1 uncultured Acidimicrobiales bacterium
ATCCTGGTCGCGTCGACGTCGAGTGCCGAAAGGGGCTCGTCAAGCATGAGCAGGTTTGGATCTGATGCCAAAGCGCGGGCGATGGCTATGCGCTGGTGTTGTCCACCCGAGAGGTCCTGTGGGTTTTGTTTGGTGAGTTCGTCGAGTCCGAGCCTGTCGATCCACTGCTGCGCGGCCTGGCGCGCCTTGGCCTTCTTCATGCGGGTGCGTGGTGCGTAAGCCACGTTGTCGAGCACGCTCATGTGGGGAAACAGTCGGTGATCCTGAAATACGAGGGCACAGTTGCGCCGGTCTACAGGAACGCGCCGTTTACCGTCATCCAGTGAGCGGCCGTTCAGGCTGATGGAACCTTCTGAGATCGGGATGAGGCCCGCAATGGCGTGCAGTGCGGACGATTTTCCGCTGCCGTTCGGGCCGACGATCGCGATGATGTCGCCCTTGTCGCCACGCAGGTCGATCGAGAACTTGAAGCCCTGTCTTTCGGCGGCGAACCGGGCGCTCAGAAAATCGGTCATCGTCTGCCCGCAAAGATGCCGGTCCAGTGGGTGCGCAGTGCAATGAGCACGCCAACTGAGAACAGCAGGAGCACGAGTGCGAGCAGTCGGGCCTGTTCAGGATCTGTTTCGAGTGCCGTGAGGATCGCGATGGGCATTGTCCTGGTGCGCCCCGGGAGACTGCCAGCGAAGGTGATCGTGGCCCCCAGTTCGCCAATGCCCCGGGCCCAGCTCAGCATCGCGCCCGCGGCAATGGCTGGTCGCAGGAGGGGAAGAGTGACGCGTCGCAGCGTCTGTGTACGAGAGGCGCCGAGTGATGCCGAGGCGAGTTCGTGGTCGCCGCTTTGGGACTGCAGTGCACTCGACACACTCGCCGCGACAAAGGGCAGACCCACAAAGAGCTGGGCCAGTACGACCGCAACAGGACTGCCGAAGAATCGAAATCCGAATGCGGACTCGAGCGGAGCGCCAAGCAGCCCCTGTCGACCGAACATCTCGATGAGGGCCAGTCCGGCTACCACTGGTGGTAACAGCATCGGGGCACTCAGCGCTATGCGTGCCTGGCGACGGCCAGGGATGTTGGCCCGTTCGATTGCCCAGCCCAATGGCACACCGAGGACTACTGCGATCGCGGTAGCGATGGTCGCGGTGATGATGGTGAGTCGGAATGCTTCCGCGACTGCCGGGTCAAGGTTGGCGAGCTCAGACCAGGGTGCCGCAATTGCGAGTAGCACGATCGGACCAAGCAGGAATGCCGCGCCAAGCGCTGCTATTGCGAGGAGCCAGCGTGGACTGCGCCCAAGTTCCGCGCGGGTGGCCGGACCGTTACCGGTCGGAGCGCTCATGTGGTGAAGCCAGCGCTTTCAAGAATTGCTTTGGCTGAGTCGCCTCTGAGCCAGTCCAGGAACTGCGTTCCCCCTGCGCTTTCGTCGACGATCGCACCAAAGTACTCGGCGTTGACAGTGATCCCATCGCCCAGCGCCACGGTGTGGATGAGCGGGTTCACTGCGTCTGTGAGATACCCGATGCCGGCGTCGGCCTCTCCTTCCGCGACCCGAGCAGCGACCTTGGCAGCGCTGGGGTCAAGCGACGAGGGTTGCAGGGTCAGCCCCGCCTGATCCAGAGCTTCGACGGTGTAGGCGCCTGCCGGCACGGCGGGGTCAGCCAGTACGACGACGAGCTCGGGATCGGTGAGAGATGCCAGGCCTGCAATCTGCTTTGGATTACCAGCAGGCACAAGTACGACGAGTTCATTGGTGAGGATGGGTCGCACGAGGCTGATCCGTCCGCCGGCCTGCATGGTCGCCACTGCGCTGGCGCTGAGCAACGCGTCTGCTGGCGCGCCCGAGTCGATCTGAGTCGCCAGGGTCTGGCTGCCAGCGAGGTTGAAGGCAACAGCCTGGTCCGTGTCCGCCTCGAAGGCCTGAGCAAGCTCGTCTGCGACGACCTGGAACGAGGAGGCGGCCATGATGACGAGTTCGTTGTCACCTGAGGATTGGCAGGCCGTGGCAAACAGCAGCAGGCTGAAGACGGTCGCGAGGAGTCTCACTGCTCTCCCACCACTTCGATGATCACGTTCGTGGACTTTACGAGCGCCATGGCCAACTCACCCGGCTTGAGGTCCAGGTCTCGTACTGCTTCGGACGTGAGGAGTGAGACAACCCGGTGCGGCCCGGCTTGTATCTCGACCTGGGCTACGAGTCCCTCCACTTTGACGTCGGTTACAAGTCCCACGAAGCGGTTACGCGCCGAACGGGACACGTCTCCCAGTCGTTGTTGTTCGTTGTGCGCCGCAGCCATGCGAGCCAGGTCTGGTCCGTCAATGACCCGATGCCCACCGTCGGTACGCCTGGATTCCAGCTCGCCAGCATCCACCCAGCGACGCACAGTATCGCTGCTGACGCCCAGAAGTTCGGCCGCCTGGCCCATTCGATACTCGCTCATGCGAGGATTATATC
>CAYUOD010000510.1:0-2452 GCA_964446225.1 uncultured Acidimicrobiales bacterium
GCGACCTTCGGGTTATGAGCCCGACGAGCTACCAGACTGCTCCACCCCGCGTCGTCCTTGCGGAAAGACCAGCATACACCCCGATCACACCCCTCCAAACCGCGGTGTCATGAGTCACAGAGCTGGCCAACGGGATTCTTCGAAAGCTTACGGTAGGTTGTGTCTAACGTAAGGTTGGTCCATAACCTTACGTTAGAGTACCTTTAACGCAAGGTTAAGTGCTAAACTTTCATTAACTTGAAAATGGTACAAGGAAATCATGGCGTCTTACATCAAGACAACCTGGCCGTTCAACGAGAGTGCACCAACGCGCCGCGAGCGCAGAGGCTGCGAATACGACGCCTACCTGCCCGACAAGCTGGCGGGTTGGACACCTCGCGTTGACGCAGGCACAGTCGCCGATCTCGCTGACGCCGAGCGGGGCGTAACCGACCTGGATGCAGAGTCCAATGCGACTCCCTCGATGGAAGGCATTGCACGATTTCTGCTTCGCGCCGAGTCCGTTGGATCATCCAAGATCGAAGGGCTCCAGATCTCAGCCAAACGTCTCGCCCGATACGAGGCCGAAATCGCAGATCACAACTCGAGTTCTGACTACGTCGCCGCTGAGATATTGGCGAGCGTCGCGCAGATGGATACCGCGGTACAACTCGGAGCCAGAACCGGGCGACTATCGGTCGCCGACATCCGCGCGATGCATCAAGTACTGATGGCCGGCTCCCCCACCGCTGAATTGGGTGGCGTGCTCCGCACCACGCAGAACTGGATCGGCGGCAACAGCTACAACCCATGCGAGGCTGCCTACGTACCACCGCCGCCAGATCAGGTCGAACCGCTGCTAGAGGATCTCGTCGAGTACCTCAACGGCGACGACCACCCTGCGCTCATGCAAGCCGCGATCGTGCACGCCCAGTTCGAGACGATCCACCCCTTTACTGATGGCAACGGACGGACCGGACGCGCACTGATACACGTCGTGCTGAGGCGTCGTCGCTTGATCTCCAACTTTGTGCCGCCCATCAGCCTCATCCTCAGCACTGAGGCAGCTGCGTACATTGGCGCACTCGAAGCCTTCCGCCATATAGGCGCGGCAGACGGTGCGGAGCGATCGAGCGCTCTCACCAACATCCTCGGCATCTTCGCGAGTGCGACGATTCGAGCATGCACCGCTTCAACCGGCTACTCGGTCCGCATCGCAGAGCTTCAGGACGAGTGGATCACAGCAGCCGGTCGTCTGCGATCCGACTCCGCTGCCATTGCCCTTATACGCCTCCTGCCCGGAACCCCAATCGTGACCGCAGAGACCGCAGCGGCAATGACTTCGCGTTCACGCCCCGCAGCTGCGAACGCCATCGACAGGCTCGTAGAAGCGGGGGTGCTCCAACAGCGGAACCTCGGGAAGCAGCGCTACCGGGTGTACGAAGCGAGCGCCGCGCTGGAACTGTACGACTCGCTCGAATGACTACTCGTCACGCCAGGCGAGGTGACTTGTGCCAAGTGGCACTGGGGGTTGACGCCAGTGGGCGGGGGTGAGTGGCAGCTGCTCGACCGGTGGTAGGTAGTTGACTAGGCCCCAGGCCGTGTCGACCGATTGGCGGCTTGCATGGATATCGCCGAGGCCGGTTGCCTCGGTGGGGTCACAGTCGGCGCCGCCTGACTGAAGCCAATTGCTGGTCTGGCAGAGTGAGGCTTCGACGAGCCAGGATCCGCCCTCATCCATCTGCCTCGATAGGGCCATCATCGTGCCGACCGCCGCCAGGTATCCGGTGGTGTAGTCGGTGGCCGCCGCGGGGATCAGCCTGGGTTGGCCGTCCACCGCTTCGGCCAGCGCGATTCCGCTGGCGGTCTGGGCTAGCTGCTCCCATCCGGGTCGCCCGGCCCACGGACCGACATGGCCGTAACAGTTGATCGAGACGTAGACGATGCCGGGGACAGCCGCGGCGAGATCCTCCGGGCCGAGGCCTCGCCGGGCGAGGGATCCCGAGCGGTAGCTCTGGCAGAACACATCGGCGCTCGCGACAAGATCACGCAAATCACGCCGTCCGTCATCGTCGTCGAGGTCAACGAACGCACTGCGCTTCCCGTGACCCGTCTCAACCACAAACGGTTCGACGCTCGGCAGGTCGGGCGAGGCAATGCGCAACACATCAGCGCCGTGGGCAGCCAGCGAACGGCCACAGGTCGGACCAGCCAACACCCGTGTTAGATCTGCGACCCGTACGCCGCCAAGCGGTCGATCGGATGAAGACCGACGGCGAGGGCCAGCATCACCGATGCGGCGAATCGTCACCGCTTCAAGGTGAGCGAGAGCCTTGCCCTGCGGATGCGCGTTCCACTCGCTGTGCGACCGAGCGAGCACGCCACAGAGTCCCGCCGCGGCGATTGCGTCCTCAAGTTCCTGACCTTCCCACTGCCTGACGGCAGCGCTGATCGAATCCATTGTGTGGTCGCA
>CAYUOD010000511.1:0-2445 GCA_964446225.1 uncultured Acidimicrobiales bacterium
TCAAAGCCGGTGAGGCTGGCGGTGTTCTGGACACGGTGTTGATGCAGCTTGCCTCGACCCTGGAAAAGGCCGTCGAGCTGCGTCAGAAGATCAAGTCGGCAATGACCTATCCGGTTGCTGTGCTGGTGCTCGTGCTGATCATCCTCACGGCCATGCTTGTGTTCGTCGTGCCGATGTTCGACAGTCTCTACTCCGAGTTGGGTGGAGAGCTGCCGAAGATGACGCAGCTGCTGTTGACGGTCTCACGTATTGTCACCACGTTCTTTCCGTTCCTGATTATTGGCACAGTAATTGGCGTGTTCTTGATGAAACGGTGGCTGAGGACAACGACCGGTCGACGAATTTTCGACAAAGCGATGCTGAAGGCCCCGGTCTTTGGCAGCTTGATTCATAAGACGGCGCTTGCTCGCTTCAGCCGTACGCTCGAGTCTCTCCTGAAGGCGGGCGTACCCATTCTCGAGTCGCTCGAGATCACGGCCGACACTGTCGGAAACGTCATTGTGAAGGAAGCCGTCTTGGAGGTCCGAGAGGGCGTCAAGCACGGTGAGGCGCTCGCGAGGCCCATGGCCGACATGAAGGTCTTCCCTCCAATGGTCGGCCAGATGATGGCGGTTGGTGAAGAGACCGGAGCGCTCGATGACATGCTCGGCAAAATCGGTGAGTTCTATGAACAAGAAGTTGAGGCGACCGTCGCGGCCCTCACGTCGCTGCTGGAGCCGCTGTTGATAGTTGTGCTCGGTGGCACTGTTGGCGGCATGGTCATTGCTCTCTATATGCCGATGTTCAACATCATCAACCTGCTTGAGTAACCAAACACAAATATTTCACACTCAGTGTCAGGTTTTGCTCAAGACCACTGCAAGAAGTGGCGATAGCTGAGGAGCAGGAGTTCTGATCGCACGGTCTGTTTCGACGGGCCGGAAGTCCAGGGCCTCTTCAAACATATTCATTGACGATTCAGAAAGAGAGAACGACATGCTTCGCTCCCTCAAGGCCCGATCCAAGAATGAGGATGACGGCTTTACCCTTATCGAACTCATGGTTGTGGTGTTGATCATCGCAATCCTGATCGCGATTGCTATCCCAACTTTCCTTGGTGCCCGTGAAAAGGCCCAGGATCGTGGTGCGCAGTCCAGCCTTCGTAACGCACTGACCGCCGGCAAGGTCATCTTTGCCGACGATGGTGACTACGCCAATGCAACTCCAGCAGGGTTGCTTGCCGTTGAGCCAAGCCTGACTTTCAAGGCAGCCGGTGTCGCATCAACTGGTGCGAACGACATCTCGGTTGACACTGCGACTGACACCAGCGTATTTGCTGGTGCGGCCCTCTCCGACTCTGGAACCTGTTTCTGGATCGCCGATGGCGGCAGCGGAACCACGTTTGGTACTGGCGCAGCTTGTACCGGAACTGCAGCTGCTGCTGCAGCGGACCCATCCTGGTAGTTCAATAGCAACCCTCTAGCAGCGGAAGGCAGGGACCTCAGGGTCCCTGCCTTCCGTGATTTTGGCACCAAGAGTTTCATCCGAATGAACATCAGGCAAGTCCTGCTCATGCTTGCCGACAGACGATCTGACTATGGACGTATTTCTTCTATACCTGCTCGCCGTTGTGAGCGGATTGAGCGTTGGCTCTTTCCTGAATGTGGCAATAGCCAGGGTGCCTGAAGGCGAATCGGTCTTAAAGCCTCGTTCCCGCTGCCCACAATGCAAGTCTGAAATCACTCTTCGTGATAATATTCCTGTTTTGTCGTGGTTGCTACTGAGGGCCCGTTGTAGACAGTGCGGTCTGAGCATCTCGCCCGTCTACCCACTCGTTGAAATCGGCACGGCACTCAGCTTCGTCTTAGTGACAATGGCCTTCGACCCAGGCGCCGGGATGTTTGCCTATTGGGTGTTTGCCGCGGGTCTCATAACAGTGAGTGGCATTGATTTCGCGACTCGTCGTATTCCCACGCTGGTGCTCGTGTGGATAATGGCCCTCGGAACACCGCTGCTGCTGCTTAGTGCGGTCCTCGCTGAGGAGCCCTGGCGTTTGGCACGTGCACTCATCGCAGCCCTCGGCTCTTACGCGGTGTTTCGCGTCATACATGCCATCTCACCAGCAGGAATGGGCTATGGCGACGTACGATTCTCGTTTGTGCTCGGATTTTTTCTGGGCTGGCTGGGCGCGGGCTACGCACCGCTCGGACTCTTCCTGGGCTTTGCCTCTGGCTCGGTCGTAGGAGTCATTCTGATTGCAGTTGCAGGTAAGGGAAAGCGCACGCACATCCCGTTTGGGCCCCATCTGGCGCTTGGCGCATTTGTCGCTGTA
The DNA here is from genome assembly GCA_964446225.1 of uncultured Acidimicrobiales bacterium. Taxonomy (GTDB): domain Bacteria; phylum Actinomycetota; class Acidimicrobiia; order Acidimicrobiales; family Poriferisodalaceae; genus CAYUOD01. Next base: position 2,312 of record CAYUOD010000511.1, read on the forward strand.
CTGCTCGGCGATACAATGCTTAATTGGTACCTGGGATAGCTGTTCGGTGCAGCGCCATAAGTTCAGGGTATGCACCGACTACGGTTTCAATCGCGACGATACTTAAGCGCGTTTGATATTTGGCCGATGGATCA
>CAYUOD010000512.1:0-2444 GCA_964446225.1 uncultured Acidimicrobiales bacterium
GAACTGTGCGGGCCGGCCGCTCTGACCTTCGGGTGAGAGCGGCCGATCTCTTTTTCGGGCTAGCGCGACGCGAGTTCGGTACGGTTCCGACCGAGTTCTTTGGCCTCGTAGAGCGCAGCGTCCGCGGCCTTGACGAGTTCCAGCGGGTCCTCGCTTGTGGTTTCTGCGACGCCCACCGAGATGGTTACGTTGCCGTTGGGCTGTGTCTGCTCGCCATCGAATGGCTGGGTCTCAATTGCGATGCGGACTCGTTCAGCCACGGCCAATGCCTCGTGCTGGGTGGTATCGGGCAAGATGATGCAGAACTCCTCGCCACCGTAGCGGTAGACCACATCGCCTGGGCGTACATGGGTACGAGCGAGCTCAGCGATTTGGCGGAGTGCTGCGTCGCCGGCTGCATGACCGTTCGTGTCGTTGAAGGTTTTGAAGTGATCAACGTCGAACATGGCAAAGGCAACTGGTCGCGAGGATTGTTGGCCACTGGCCACCAGAGCGTTCAGATCGGAATCGAGGCGTCGCCGGTTGCCGAGCTGTGTGAGCCCGTCAACATTCGCGAGATGGACGGCATCCGTGTGATCGCGCGCAGATTGCAGCGCAGAGCCAATGATCGGTGCCAGTTGTGCGATGACGCTGGCTTCGCTGGCTTCAAAGGGCTGATTGGGCTCTCGGCCGAGCATGAGCACGGCCTCGACGCGTCCGTCCGCGATAATCGGCGTGAGCAGCACTGCCGCGGGCAGCCAGCGGATCGCCGGATCACTCGACGCGACACTCTTTATGGGTTGACCTGTCTGCATCGCCTGGCCGAGAAGGCCTTGTTCGAGCGCCTGGAGGTTGAGGAGATCATTTGAGCTGGCGTAGAGCACATGATGGTCACCTGAGGTCGTGATGACGAAGGCCCCTGCGCTTGCGCCTGTGAGCGAGATCGACTGCTCGACGGCGATCGCAGCGATCTGCCGGTCGTCGCGGGACGCAGTCATGCGCCGACCAATCTCAAGTATCTGAGGGATCTGCTTCGAGGAGTCATCGCTGCTGTCTGATCGGTGCCGCCGTGCCAGCAGTGCAATCATGATGCCGATGATCGCCGAGCTGATAAGTGAGGGAATGACCCAGGGCTTGAGTGTTCTGGGTGTCTCAGCAGACTGTGCGTCTGGTATTTCGGTCTCTGCGGCAGGTGTTTCGGTCTCTGGGGCAGCTGTATCGGCCTGCGCGGTGGGTCCCTCGTTCTGTGGTGTAGCCGTGTCGCTCTGCGGGGCAGGTGTCTGCTCGGCGGTCGGCTGAGTCAGGTCGGCTGGCGGTGGAGCCGATCCGAGTGCTCCTTGGCTGATGATGATGATCACGAAGTCATCGGCGGTACCACTTGTGATCTCGTCTGGAATTGCGAAACCTCGAGCCCACGAAACCAGTAGCGCATCCAAATAGGACTGTGCGGGGATGCTGAGCAAGCCACCACGTTCCACGTTGTCCAGTTCATCGAGAGAGATGGGACCGAATACAGCGAGTTCGGAGCTGTCGAAGACGAAGCCTTGTTCCACAGCGACTCTGGAATGCTGTCTGGCGAGTTCGTCGGCGTAGAGAGTCTCACCGAACAGGGCCTCTTCTGGAAGTCCGTCGAGGTTGAGGCGCTCGTTTATGTCCACCAGCTCGGCGGGTACGTCGGCGCCAAATGCGTCAAGCTCGATGAGCAGGGCAACCTCGGTGAGCAGATAAAGATAAGCGGCCTCGGCGTTCTCTTCGGCCGAGAGTTCCTGGGCCAGGTCGTCAAGCCCGGCCGGCGGAAGGAGAAGTGGATCTTCGGGGTGCTGTGCCGCGGCCACAGGATTGGCTGCAATGCCCGCCAAAGCCACCGCGAGTACGAGAATCAGGGCGGAGAGGCGTTTGTGGACATCGAACACCTCGTGCTTGTCGGCAGATAATCGACAGAATTGCGTGTTTGTCGGAGGATCTTGGCTAGCTGTCCGCTAAAGCGTACATCTGACCGTTTCGTGTGCCCACGTAGATCCAGCCGTCCCAAACTGCCGGGGTTGACTCGATGCAGCCGCCGATTTCCACTCGCCAGAGCTCTGGTGGGCTAATGCTGGTGTTTGAGACGTCGAGACCGTGGAGCACTCCGTTGCAGTCGCCCTGGATGAGCACGTCGTCGACGATGACCGGTGACTGCCAGAGTGGCCCTGTGAGCAGGTGCGTCCAGCGCACTTCGCCTGTCTCCCGATCAATACCCAACAGACGTCCGCCGTTTGTCGGCACGATGAGTATGTCCTTGTAGATACCAGCGGTCGCCCAGATGCCACCGTCGATGCGGTCGCTGTCGTCTACTGACCAGACGAGGGGATCGTCGGGCTTGGTCGGATCCAGTTTCATGATCTGGCCGACCTCTTTAGAGCGCTGGGTTCCGCGCTCGTACTCTGAGCCAACGTAGAGGAATCCTTCTTCGTCGATGACGATCG
>CAYUOD010000513.1:0-2435 GCA_964446225.1 uncultured Acidimicrobiales bacterium
CGCACACGACCGGATCATCGCCCGGATCGCTGAAGCCTTGGGAGAACGATCAGAGCTCATTGCCATGGCAACCACCCTGACCCTTGCTGTGCTTTCTCCCGATGGGCCGGTCGAGGTTGCACATGTCGGCGACAGCCGGGCGTACCTGATGAATGGGTCAAGCATCGTGCAGGTGACCGAGGACCACACGCACGGCATGGACCGTGTCCGGGATGGTGAACTGTCGATCGAAGAGGCGCAACAGGACCCCGACTGGCATGTGCTGAGCAACTGGCTTGGCTTCGAGTCGTACCGGGTTGCAACGTACCGCGTCCCTGTGGTGCCGGGGGATCGACTCCTGCTGTGCACCGATGGGTTGACGAACATGCTCGACGACGACCAGATCGCACAGATCCTCGCCACAGGCACCGTGGAGCAGGCGGCAGCGGCACTCGTCGATGCTGCGAACGAGGCCGGCGGCGTCGACAACGTCACCGTTGTGGTGGTCGAAGTCCTGCAAGGCTGACCAGGCGCTGGAGTACGCCACGCCAGCTTGGTGTTCGGATCACAGTCGGGACGCGAGTCCTTGCCAACAGCCCGTCACTTTGTCGCCAACGGCGCGCCATCCAATGGCGGCAATCTGTCGAAGGGTGCCCGCACTGTCGTGGCATGTGTCGACGATGTGAACACTGCCACGATCCCCAGCGGACGGCATGATAGGCTGTAAAACTATCGAATACCGATAGTTGTACAGCTATACGAGATGACATGAGCCCACAACGGAGTCCGCTTGTTGTACCCCTCGGCGACATCGCTGACGCCCAGAGGGGGTACTTCACCCGCGCCCAAGCAGCCCGCCAGGGTGTCGACGACATGCGCCTGCACCGAGCGGTGAACAACGGCTCGATCGAACGACTGGATCACGGTGTATATCGCATCACGGGTGCCGGACAGGATCTACATCAGACACTCCGGGTGGCGTGGCTCCGGCTGTCACCGGACGAATCGCCGAGGAAGCGTACGCGGCGGCCTCACCTGTGGGTCTCGCATCGCTCCGCGGCGCGACTCCTCGATCTCGGTGTCGTCGCGGCGGATGTGCCTGAGTTCATCTCAGACCGGAGGATCCAGACAGGTGCCGACGTCGTCGTGCGTGTCCGCTCCAATGGGCTCGAGCGATCTGACTGGATTGTCCGCGATGGTTTCGCCGTTACGACCCCCGCTCGTACAGTTGCTGATCTCGCGGCAGTTCGGATGGACGGCGGGCATCTCGGCAGCATCGCCTCAGATGCGCTCGCACGAGGCATGACCTCGCGCCACGAGCTGGATCTGGCGGTTGGAGGAAAGGTGGACATCGCCTCGATCATTGAACAGGCGACCGGGAAGGCGCTGTGATGGAATCCCCCGATCGAGTCCCGTACGCGACGCGGTCGAGTCGGTCGGTGTAGCGGGCAGCAGATTTCATTATCCGGCTGTGGGGCTGTGGCGCCACCATTTCGCACAAGCAATTTCCCCGTCCTTTGATGCTGCCTGTTTCAGTGACGCCACTCGGTGGTGCGCGGGCCTCGAAATCGGATCCGAGCTGAACCGAAATCTGTCAGAGTTCACCGTCATCCTGACAGTCAGATACCGATCCGGGACCAGCTTGCATGGAGAGTCGAATCTGTCGGCCGCCGAGACCGAGCGGATGCGCAGCCCATCAAGACTTTGCAGTTCCCTTTGCCGACGTTCGCGTTACGGAAGCCTGCGCGAGGCGATGGGTACAGAGATGACTGCGCGGTACACGCTCGTGTTCTACGCCGAAGCCTCCGGGAGGGAACCGCTTGCCGATTTCCTCAGGAACCTCGAGCCACACAAGCGTGCAGCCCTTGTTGCTGCCCTCGGCGAGATCCTCGCCCACCAGGGCGTCGACGTGTGTGCGACCGAGTACGGAAAGCATCTCGGCAAGGGACTTGCCGAGTTTCGTCTTCGTCACTCGTATGACGAGATCATCAATCGCTTCCCCGACGGCGAGGTGGTGCGACCGCCGGTTCGTCGACGTGGGGGAAGCGTGCTGCTTCGCGTGTTCTTCCATGCCTACGGCGACAAGCGAGTCCTGTTGCTCGGCGGATATGACAAGGAGAGGCGGTCTTCGAAAAGGAAACAGGAAGCCGAGATCGCTCGCGCCCGGAAGCGGTTGCGAGAATTCCAGAGCCGAACAACATGAGGTCGGATCCACTCCGGGAGTGGCCGCGTTGTTGATGTCGGTGTCACGGGTGATTGCCTCCCTGTGCTTCGGTGCCTCTGGAACATTCGGCAAGATATGGGTTATAGTCCATAATCATGATGGAGGTGTGACATGTCCGAAGGGCGATCACTCGACGGCTACATCGAAGAGTATCGGGCCTCAGCCGGCGAGGTGGAGGTCAAGTCGTTCGACGGGTACACCGATGCCTTCCGCCTGGCAAACCAGATTCTGA
>CAYUOD010000514.1:0-2431 GCA_964446225.1 uncultured Acidimicrobiales bacterium
ACAATCAGAAGTCGCACGATCTCGACGAACACGGCTGGAACCTTTGGAAAAAAGAGCTGGACTGTCCTATCGGCGGTTCGATGCAGAAAATTAACGCCCGGACCTACGAAGAATCTCCGCCCCGCAAGCAATTGCCAAGTAGGTTGAGCAGCGTGTCCAACATTGAACTTCTCCAGAACGTGCAGCTCTTTGACGGCTTCTCGGACGATGAGTTCGAGCAGTTGTCTGCAGCGCTCGAAGTCCACACGATCCACCGCAATGACGCACTCTTTGCCGAGGGCGACCATCCGGGCGAACTCTACGTAGTCATTACCGGACGGATAGCCATAACCCGCGGCTTCATAGACGGCAAAGAGTCAGTGTTCGCACTCATGGAGCCAGGCGACCTGTTCGGCGACATGGGCCTTTTCGACGGTCTCGGACGCTCCGCTGATGCTCGAGCACTCGAGACAACGAAGATCATGATCATCGCCTACGAGCCACTCAAGAAGATCTACGCAGATCGACCAGTCCTGCTCTGGCGAGTCGTACAGATGCTCGCGGAACGACTGCGCAACATGGACGATGCCCTCGCAGACTCGATGTTTCTGGATGTCGCTGGACGTACGGCCAAACGACTCCTGGAACTCGCCGGGGACAATGACGAGTTCACGCTGCCTGTAACTCAAGAAGAACTCGCTGGCATGGTTGGAGCATCACGGGAGCGGGTCAACAAGGCACTAGCTTCGTTCGTGCGCCTCGGCTGGCTCTCACAGAACGACAGGCGCTACGCGATCCTCGAACGGGACTCGCTTACGTTGCGCTCACGCTGACTGGCGTTAGAACTGTCGAGGCAGGGTCTGGGAGAGCCGTGAGATCCCATCACGCACCGCCGTTGCCCGCTCAGTATCAAGACCCCCGACATTGACGAGATCATCGGCCGTAGCGCCAAGCACCTTCTGCAACCCGCCGAAGTTCTCTACGAGAGTATCTACCATCGGGGCCGTCAACAGGGGCACGATTGAGAGCTGACGGTAACCCCGCGGACTGAGGCTGCGATCCAGGTCGGCGACTCCAGCGACATTGAGCACACGGGCAACAGCATCGTCATCAGACAGCTGACTCACCGGTAGTTCAGCAAGAGCCTCGAGCACTTCTTCTGGCGACGCCATCTCATCATGCTCGTAGTCCGCGAGCACAAGTGCTCTGAGTTCGCGGACGCCGAAGGTCAGCTCAGTTGCCTGGAGGTCGACCATGTGTCCGTCTACGCCAAGCTCGACGATCTCGCGCTCGAGCTCGATCGAGATGCGTTCGTGGGCTTCGATGATCTGGAGCAGGTCGACGACGTCTCGAATAGTGACGACGTTCTCAATCTCACGAACTGTGAGTTCCGCGGCCTGGCGGTCAAGGCGCTCTCGATAGCGTCGCAGGGTAGCAAGCGCCTGGTTCGCCTTGTCCAGCAACCGTGACGTTGCAGAGAGCGGATGCTTGATATCACGCAGGTAGAGGCTGGAAACCCGCTGGTCCTCGGACACCGAAAGCACCGGCACATCAATCGACCTCGCAACCCGTTCGGCTGTTCTGTGACGGGTACCCGTCTCAGAGGTTGGCACGTTCGGATTTGGCACGAGGTGCACGTTGGCACGCGCAATTCTGCTGGCATCGGAAGCCAGGATGATGGCGCCGTCCATTTTTGCAAGCTCGCTCAGACGCTGGGGACTGAACGCTGCATCGAGAAGGAAGCCACCCGAGCAGATGTTGAGAACATCAGGACCGTCGCCCACGATGATCAGCGCACCGATCTGGGCTTTCAGGATGCGATCAAGGCCTTCACGCAGCGGCCGGCCAGGCGCGACAGAGGCGAGGGCAGTGAGCCACGCTGATCGCTGGACGCCGGTCATCTCCCCATCGTAGCGACTGATTGACAACTCCTACTTGGCGAATGCTGCCTGGACGGGAAATAGGCGGGCTCTGGGCTTCAAACCAGTCCCGCGGCGACAATCGCCTCGGACAATGTGCCGACCTTTATCAGCGTCATGCCCGGAATCTCATCGGGCCCTGACCTGGGCACAATGGCTCGCGTGAAGCCCAGCCGCGCGGCTTCGCCAAGACGCCTCTCAGCCTGCCCCACCTGGCGAATTTCGCCTCCAAGTCCAACTTCGCCGCAGGTAACCAGCTTGCCAGGCAGGGCATTACCTGTGATCGAGGAGGCCACAGCCAGTCCGATGGCCAGATCTGCTGCCGGTTCAACGACTTTCACGCCGCCAACAGCAGAGGCAAATACATCTTGGCGCCCCAGGGGAAACTCGAGCCTGCGCTCAAGAACGGCGAGCAGCAGGGCAAGGCGCGAATTCTCAAGCCCCTGGGCGACACGCCGAGGGCTTGCCAGCTGCGACTCAGCAACCAGTGCCTGCAACTCGACAAGCAAAGGACGGTGTCCCTCCAGAATCGG
>CAYUOD010000515.1:0-2424 GCA_964446225.1 uncultured Acidimicrobiales bacterium
CATGAGTCCACGCCACATGAGCGCGGTTCCCTCCTCTTCGACCAGCAGACCCATTGATACGACTTTGAGCATGCCTGTGCCGATCCACTTGGTGATCGGCATGATCTGGGCCCGTTCTTCGCCTTTGGCTTTTTGGGCCTCAAGGCGGCCTTCCAGCCCGAGCATGCGGGGCACTGAGTAGCCCCAGATGTCTGCATCGAGGACCCCGACGATGTGTCCGGCCTGGGCGAGTCCAACGGCGAGGTTGGTGGTGATGGACGACTTGCCCACCCCGCCCTTGCCACTTGAGATGGCGAGCACCCTCGTGTCCGCTGCCACTGACGTGGGGCTGGCGTTCTCTCTGGCGGTGAGACGGGCGCGTTGCATCACACGCGCCTTCTCCTCGGCGTTCAATTCGTCCCAGACAAGCTTCACTTCGTCGACTCCGGGCAGCGTCAGCATGCGATGTTTGACGTCTCGCTGAATGCTGGCGCGCATCGGGCAGCCGGACGTCGTGAGTGCGATTGTGACCGTGGCAAGGCCCGCATCGTCATGTACTGCGCTGCGCACCATGCCCAGGTCGACGATGTTGTCGCCGAGTTCGGGGTCCATGACCCCGCGGAGCACGCCGATGAGTGCTTCGGAGTTTGCGGAATCTGCTTCGTTCATCGTCCTCAGATTCTACCGGTGGCGACTCGTGGGGCGTCGCTGCTGTTCAGTCCATCATTTGCCAGCGATCTCTGCAGGCTATTGGTTTGCTCTGGGGAGGTCGATAGGCTTTACAGGAAGAACTACCCAGAAGGACTCCCGTTGTGATCACCCTTACCGACAGTGCGGCCGTCAAAGTCAAAGAACTCATTGACAGCGAGACTGAAGGCGACGAGAAGCTCTTTCTGCGCATAGCGGTGCGGCCCGGTGGCTGTCAGGGCTTCAGCTATGAGATGTTCTTCGACACCCAGGAGGGTGATGGTGACGTTGTCAGTGCATTCGGTGATGTGAGCGTGGCGACCGATGCTGGTAGCTCTGAGCTTCTGAGCGGAGCGAGCCTCGATTACAGCGATGGCCTTGAGGGTGGATTCCAGATTGAGAATCCAAACGATTCCAAGACCTGCGGTTGCGGTAGCGGCTGACAAGCAGCCCAACTGACACGCATGAGTGTCACATTCAGACTCAACGGGACCGCAGTGTCCATCGACCGCGCCGACGGCACGCTACTGGATACTCTGCGCGCCGATTTCGGGCTGATATCGGTCAAGGACGGATGTAGCCCGCAGGGCCAGTGCGGCTGTTGCACAGTGCTTATCAACGGAGCACCGCGCGTCGCGTGTGTGACCCCTCTGCGCCGCGTGCAGGGTCGAGAGGTCCAGACTCTGGACGGTCTTGCTAACGCGGACGAATGGGATGACGCATTCTGTGATGCCGGTGGTAGTCAGTGCGGATTCTGCACCCCCGGCATCGTGGTTCGTCTGGAAGGACTGCGTCGCAAAGGCGCTGATCTGGCTGACCGTGGCACTGTGGACAGCGCTCTGGCCGCTCATCTTTGTCGTTGTACCGGCTGGCAGACGATCCGTGAGGCTGCCGCTGGCTTCGGTGTCGCCAGCTCCATTGAGCGCGACCTGACCGCGGCCACCCGCAGAGCAGCAATTGAGACTCGTGGTCCTCAGGTTGTCGAGGCGGGTATTGCGCTTGGGCGTGGTGGTTTCTCAGAGGACTCCGTCCCCAGCGATGCGCTCGTTGCGATGCCAGATTCCACGGGCGACTGGATAGTGGGTGACAGCATTGCCGACGTGCTGGCAAAGTCTCAGAAAGTACAGGGTCGGCGTACCACGCGTGCCATGAGACATCCGGTTGAAACAGCACCGGGTGAATGGTTGCACGAGCTACGTACGACCTGGGTTGAGCCTGCCTACCTGGAGCCGGATGCAAGCTGGTGTGCACCAGGCGGCGAACCGACAACGCCGCTCGCCAACGGGGGTGCGTTCGGTGCCAAGACGGAGTCTGTGGTGCCAGATGTTGCTCGTCGACTGGCGAACAAGAACGGTCGCACGGTCCTGGCGTTGTTGCCCCGCGAGTCGGTTGTTCGCCTTGGCGTAAAGCGCCCGCCCATCGCAGTAGGCGTGGACGAGTCGGGTTTCGGGATCCTGCGCGCTGCCAAGACGCCCGGCCTTGAGGCACTTGTCGCGCAGTGGGCGGACAGCTTGGATCTGCAGCTGCGAGTTGAGCAGATTCCGACACCCGGTCCACCCACGTCGGTCGCGTTGCGCGCTGCGATCTGGGCAGAACTGAGTCTTGTCTCAGCACGGGTCCACGGCGTACAGAAGTCCGTGAGCCCAGATGGCGCCGTGGCCGAGGCTTCTGTTACTGCGGACACCGTGCACATTTCTGTCTCGTGTGGCGAGATACTTGATCCTGTGGTGCTGAGGTCTTATTGCATCGGGGCGGCCC
>CAYUOD010000516.1:0-2421 GCA_964446225.1 uncultured Acidimicrobiales bacterium
AAGAAGCGCCTGAAGATGACAGATACGACGCGCAGCATTGCGAAGCCCATGACGAACCCGACAACGACGGCAACCTCGCTGACAGTTGGATCCACACCATCCTCGAAGACGGGGATAATCAGGTCGTCTGTAGCCCGTCCTATAACCACCGCGCCGAGCACGACCGAGGTGCCATAAACGCAGGCACCGATGATCGACACCGTGAACGGCAGAGGATGGTTCTTGACCGCGGTAACCAGGAGAGCGGATCCGCGCCGGAAGCTGCTCGCCTGAGATTTCTCCGCGTTGGATTGAGGCACTCGATCTCCGATAGTCCCTGAAACTGCCGCCGAGTGAATCGTATCGAGAGGTACCAGCGCAGCAGCGCTCTATTTCGCCTAAAGCTGAATACTCTTCGTCTCGAGGAACTCCTCGAAACCAATCGGACCGAGCTCACGGCCGTTGCCCGACTGCTTATATCCGCCGAACGGCGCCAGCGCGTTGAAACTGCCGCCATTCACGTCTACCTGTCCGGTGCGCATACGGCGGGCCACAGCCTTCGCCCGCTCGGGGTCTGCAGACCAGACACCGCCGGCGAGTCCATAGGGCGAATCATTGGCGATACGCACGGCGTCGTCCTCGTCCTCGTACCCGATAATGGAGAGCACAGGTCCGAAGATCTCTTCCTGGGCGATGGTCATGTCGTTCGTGACGTTCTTGAAAACCGTCGGTTGGATGAAGTAGCCAACCTCGAGGCCATCCGGCTGCTCAGCGCCGCCGGCCACAATCTCGGCGCCTTCCTCAACTCCCTTGTTGATGTAGGCACGCACACGATCACGCTGGACCTCTGAGATCACCGGTCCCAGCATGGCCGCCTCGTCATCGCCGGTGCCAAGCGGGAAGCCCGCAGCTGCCGCGGCGGCGATCTCTGCGACCTCGTCCATCTTGTCCATGGGCACGATCATGCGGGTATGTGCCGAACAGGTCTGGCCAGAGTTGAGGAAACAGGCGAACACGCCCTTAGGGACCACCTCGGCGAAGTTGGCGTCATCCAGAATGATGTTGGCGGACTTTCCGCCCAGCTCCTGATGTACGCGCTTCACGGTCTTGGCGCCCAGCTCGGCGACCCGTTGGCCCGCGCGCGTTGAGCCGGTAAAGCTCACCATGTCGATCAGAGGGTGACTTGCGATTGCCTCGCCGACCACCGGACCAACGCCGGACACCAGGTTGAATACACCCGGAGGAAAGCCGATGTCGTCGACAATCTCAGCCAGAATGAAAGCGTTCAGTGGTGCCACTTCGCTGGGCTTGATGATGACCGTGCAGCCTGCTGCCATTGCCGGCGCAACTTTGGCCATGATCTGGTGGAGCGGATAGTTCCACGGCGTAATACAGCCCACAACGCCGACCGGCTCACGCACGACCAGCGAGTTACCGATCTGCTTTTCCCACTCGAAATCTTTGGCTGTCTCCAGGACCGACGCGGTAGTACCCGCGGGGAGGCCAGCCTGAATCATCTTCGAGAAGTTGATGGGCATGCCCACCTCGCCCGAGATGGTCGTCGCGATATCTTCAGAACGGGCCTGCAAGCCCTCAGCAAGTTGCTGAATGTGCTTCAGCCGATCGTCCAGCGACTGCTGACTCCACGAGCCGAAGGCGCCAGACGCAGCCTTGGCTGCCTTGTCCACATCAGCCGCGGTGCCCTCAGGTATGGAACCCATGACCTGCTCGGTTGAGGCGTTGACAACGTCGATTGTTCCCTCGCCGGTTGACGGAATCCATGCTCCGTCAATGTAGATCTTGTCGTAGGCCTGCATGATGTCCCCTATTCGGCGTGAGGTGGTGGAAGCTTCCTACTTCGCCATGCGGGCCTGGAGGCCTTCATCCAACGAAGCGAGGAACTCCTCGGTTGTCTGCCAAGGTTGATCCTTGCCGACCAGCATTGCCAAATCCTTGGTCATCTTTCCGCCCTCGACGGTATCGATGATGACCTTCTCAAGTGCGTGAGCGAAGCCCACGACCTCAGGCGTGTTGTCCACGGTGCCGCGGTGGGATATGCCGCGCGTCCAGGCGAAGATCGAGGCAATCGGGTTCGTCGAAGTGGGATTGCCCTTCTCATGCTCGCGATAGTGGCGGGTCACCGTGCCGTGGGCGGCCTCGGCCTCAACGGTGGAGCCGTCCGGGCTCATCAGAACCGAGGTCATCAGTCCGAGCGAGCCAAAGCCCTGCGCAACGGTGTCTGACTGCACATCACCGTCGTAGTTCTTGCAGGCCCAGACGTAACCGCCCTCCCACTTCATCGCGGCGGCGACCATGTCGTCGATGAGACGGTGTTCGTAGGTGAGGCCCGCCGCTTTGAAGTCAGCTGCAAACTCATTGTCGAAGACCTCTTGGAAGAGATCCTTGAACTGACCGTCGTAGGCCTTGAGAATCGTGTTCTTC
>CAYUOD010000517.1:0-2418 GCA_964446225.1 uncultured Acidimicrobiales bacterium
CCACCCGTACCTCTCTAGTCTCGCACTTAGTGACTGCAATACAACAACGACTTGGTTGTGGAGCTCAGATAACCGCTTAACGACTGCGCGGTCATAGGCAGGATCGTCATGTGCGTTCGGCCTGTCGAGGCCATCGATGTTTCGTACCTGCCAGTCACTGCACACGCCCAGGAACGGGCGGTTGAGATCACGAAACCGCCTGTAGGAATGCTGAACGTCGGCTCGAGTGCCAGTCTCGTCCAATTCGGCGCTGAGGAGTTGCTCGCCGAGGGCGCGGCCCGACTCAGTCAATATCCAACCGGTGAGGCGCCCGTCCAGAAACTCGATATGGTTCTCGCCCGCGAGGCTCTGCAGCATGGGTCCCAGGCTCCTCGGATCCTCACCCAGGCGTTCGGCAAGCATTTCAGGGGACGCAATGCCAGCCTGACGCAGGACTAGCAGGAGTCTGAGCTTCGGCGAAGATGGGTGGCGCGGCACTCCCCGAACGCTATCGGCCCACGATGCACTGACGGGTGTTGTCTTCCGCGGGAGACTTTCGGTCGGCTGAGGACGTGGAGCGGGAGACAGCGCTCAGCTGCCATCGAACCGGGCTTCAGCGAGGAGTCTCACCAACTCGGCCCGCGGTGAAGAACGTCCACTCCCCAGTAGGAGATATACCGACGCTGAAGCCAAGGTACGCATCAGCAGCTACATATTCGGCGAGTTCATCGACCGTGAACAAGCCAGCGTCCAATGCCCCCTGAATCTGCTCTTCGCTCCACTCAGACGCCAGATTCAGGGCCAGCGCCGGATACACCCAGAGCACCTGGACAGTGCCGTTCCCGAATGGAGACTGGCGGCGACCCGGCGTGGACTCGAGCAGCTGTTCCAGTCGCTCCAACAGCTCCGGATCCGCGACAAGATACTCCTCAAGAGTCACATCTGGACGTGCGAAATCGAACTCAAAACCAGAATCCGCCAACGCAGCAACCTGGCCTGAGTCGCCGCTTCGCGCGGCAGCAGCGATGGCATATGCCGTCTCAGTTACGGCCACCGGCACCTCATTTTCGGGAGGCGCGGTGACAGCATCCGACGCTCCGCAAGCAGCGAGGGTGACGGACAGAGCTGCGAGAAGCAGAACACGAACGGGTCTTAACACCACAGAGGCCGACTAATACCTGATGTGGCCGCCGTCAACGTTGAATACCTGACCGGTGATCCAACGGGCATCATCTGAGGCAAGGAACGCCACCGTCGGGGCAATATCAGCTGGTTCACCTCGGCCGGGCAATGCCTGCAGTGTCTCGACGAAATCGAACGCTCCAGCATGCGGGCTGTCAAGCACACCAGCAGATGCTGTCAGACCAGGGCTTACCGCGTTTACCGTGATCCCGAAGCCGCCCACCTCAGTTGCCATGGCCCGAGTCAGGCCCAAGACACCAGCCTTAGCCGCGATATAGGCAGACATGTTTGGGGTCCCGGCAAAAACCGCGTTCGAGCAGATGTTCACAATGCGACCCTTACCCTGGTCCTTCATCGCCCAGTAGGCGCCACGACTCATCAAGAAAACGCCATCCAGATTGACGCGCTGAATCCGACGCCATTCCTTGAAGTCGACATCATCCCAGGCAGTGAACGGCACGATAGCCGCGTTATTCACCACAATGTCCACCTGTCCAAGGCTGGCGAGAACAGACTCGTACAGGGCCTCTACCTGCTCGGGATCACCGACGTCAGTGCTGATTGCCTGCGCATTCCCGCCCAGTTCCCTGGCCAGACGCTCGGCACCATCGGCATTGATATCCGCGATGACAACCGTTGCACCACCCGCGGAAAGACGTCGGCAGATGGCTTCGCCAATGCCCTGCGCTCCGCCAGTGACGATCGCCACTCTGTTTGCCAGATCTTCCATGTCATTTCCTCTCGACTCGAGTTACTAACTGCTCACGGCGCTGGCCGAGGCCATCGCCGCTTCAACACCTGCACCGACCTGCACGGTCACACCCAGATCACTAAGTGTTTGACCTACGGCCGCGATTGAAACCGCCGCGTAGATAGGGTGAGCCGTGGGACCCATATGTCCGATCCTCAGCAACGACTCTGTGAGCTCTCCGTAGCCCCCGGAGATCATTACGCCGAAGCGCTCGCGGCAATGTGCGCGCACGGCTCCTCCCGTGGCTCCCGCGGGCAGCTTGAATGCTGTGAGCGCGGGCGAACAGATCTCCTCACTCACCGGCCACAGTTCAAGACCAAGGCCGAGGATCCCCGCCCGGGTCGCCGCGGCAACTTTTGCATGCCGAGCCCAGGCAGCCTCTGGCCCCTCACGCAGATACTGCTCAACAGTGGAAGTCAACGCATAGATCTCAGTCACCGAAGGCGTGAAGGGAAACTTCACATCAGCGCGGTGCGCGTCACGCCAGTCGCTTATCGACAGCATCG
>CAYUOD010000518.1:0-2417 GCA_964446225.1 uncultured Acidimicrobiales bacterium
TCAGGCTCCACATTTCATGCCGCGGGCCTCGTCGGACAACTCAGGTCTTCTCGCAATGTGACCCAACTTCTCAAATATTCGGTGGAGCTCTACGACACGCTGGAGGAGACGACCGGCCAGGCGACCGGCTGGAAGCGCAATGGCGGACTGCGCCTGGCCTGCACTCCTGAGCGCCTGATTGAACTCAAGCGAGGCGCCACGACAGGCCGGTCGTTCGGTCTTGATATCGAGCTCCTGGGCCCCAAAGAAGCACAGGATCTGTGGCCGATTATGGCTCTATCGAATGTCGTGGGAGCAGCCTTTCTGCCTGCCGATGGGCAGGCCAATCCGTCCGACATCACACAGGCGCTTGCGAGAGGCGCGCGCACCCACGGGGTTCGCATTGTCGAGGACTGTGACGTCACCGACATTGTCGTCAGCGATGGTCGTGTCACTGGAGTGCAAACGGCTCAAGGCCTCATTTCCTGCGAGAAGGTGGTCAACTGCGCGGGTCAGTGGGCGCGGACCGTCGGTGCGATGGCTGGCGTCTCTGTCCCGCTGGTGTCTCTGCAACATCAGTATGTGGTGACTGAACGGCTCGAGGGGGTCGTTGGTACGCTGCCGACTTTGCGCGATCCGGATCATCTCGTCTATTTCAAGGAAGAGGTTGGTGGCCTGGTGATGGGTGGCTACGAGGCGAACCCGTTGTCGTGGGGCGAGGGCGGAATCCCCGACAACTTCAACGGGCGACTGCTGGCTCCGGACTGGGATCATTTTGAGCAGCTCTATCAGCAGGCCGTTCAGCGCGTGCCGTCACTCGCAGACGTGGGTATTCGCACCCTGATCAACGGGCCCGAGAGCTTCACCCCCGACGGCAACTTCATCCTCGGTGAAGCTCCTGAGGTCGCCAACTTCTATGTGGGAGCGGGCTTCAACGCGTTTGGTATTGCGGCAGCTGGCGGCGCGGGCAAAGCCCTGGCTGAGTGGATCCTCGGGGGAGAGTCTCCGGTGGACCTGTGGCCCGTGGATATTCGCCGCTTTGGCTCGGTGCATACAGAGGTCGACTGGGTACGTGCCCGCACGAAGGAGATGTACGCCAAGCACTACGCCGTTTCCTGGCCCCACGAGGAGCACACAAGCGCGCGGCCACGTCTGAAATCAGCGCTCTATGAGACGCTTGAGTCCGCTGGAGCGAACTTTGGTTCGAAGCTTGGCTGGGAACGTCCCAACTGGTTCGCCCGGCCAGGTGAAGTGGCACAGGACGCGCACTCGTTTGGCCGTCAGAACTGGTTCGAGGCAGTGGGCGCTGAGCACCGGGCCTGTCGCGAACGAGTTGCTGTGTTCGATCAGAGTTCCTTTGCCAAGTTCAGAGTCGAGGGCCGTGATGCCGAGGCGGTCCTGCAGTGGCTGTGCAGCAACGACCTCGCCAAGCCGCCAGGACGACTCACCTACACACAACTCCTCAACGACCGGGGTGGGATCGAGTGTGATTTGACCATCTCGCGCCTGGAGGCCGCCAGCTTCTATGTCGTTACGGGCACTGGTTCCCGCATCCGGGACTTTCACTGGATAGCCCGTGGTGTCCCTCCGGGCGCCGACTTTCAGATTTGTGATGTTACCGAAGACATGGCCGTACTGAGTCTTATGGGGCCCGCTGCACGACGAGTTCTCGCGCAGGTCACAGACAGCGATGTTTCCACTGGTGCGATGCCGTTCGCTAGCGTCTCGCCAATCACCATTGCTGGCATCTTCGTACAGGCGCTGCGTCTCACTTATGTGGGGGAGCTTGGGTGGGAACTCCACATGCAGCGGGGTGATGCGCAGACTGTGTACGAGGCGCTGATGGCTGCAGGACAAAGCCACGGTATTGTGAACGCCGGGTATCGCGCCATCGAGTCGCTCCGCCTGGAGAAGGGCTATCGGGCCTGGGGTAGCGATGTCGGCCCTGACTACACACCGCTCGAAGCGGGCATGGCATGGGCGGTGAAACTCAAGACGGACGTCGCGTTCAGAGGACGAAGCGCTTTGCAGGCCCAACAGGGATCCGGCACATTGCGCCGACTCGCCTGCTTCACGGTCGAGGATCCGGAGGTGGTACTTCTTGGCCGTGAGACGATTTACCGAAGCGGCGAGCGTGTCGGCTGGCTGAGCAGCGGGGGATGGGGCTACACGGTGGGACTGAATATTGGCTACGGATACGTGCGCGACGATGCCGGCGTGGATGCCGCCTATCTGCGGGACGGGATCTACGAACTTGAGGTGGCCACGCGCCGAGTGCCCTGTGAGGTCCATCTCCGTCCGCTGTACGATCCGTCGATGTCTCGCGTCAAGTCTTAGTGCCGGTGAAGCGTCGCCTGATTCCCTCCCAGGGAACCAGGCGACGCTTCACTGTTGGATTCGCTGCTCGGCCGGGTGCGTCTCGTACATGCGAACAGCGA
>CAYUOD010000519.1:0-2416 GCA_964446225.1 uncultured Acidimicrobiales bacterium
ACGACATATTATGTCCTTGTGCTGGATATTTGGAGGAAATATGAGCAACAAAAAACTGGAACAATTGATCACAGATTTAACTGACAATCAATTATCAGACGGCGCAAGCCTTGCGATTGAAATGTTTGATGGAGAAAACGCAGTCGCCTGTATAACGGTAGAAGACCGAGATGAATTTCCTATCTACATGACCGTCGATGAAGGGCAGATACTCTGTATAACGTATTTGTTCGGCGATGATCAGGTCGCTCAGGATAAACGCGCGCAACTGGCCGAAGGTATGTTGCTGATGAATGTTTCTATTCCCTTATCTGCGTTTTCAAAAATTGGTAATCAATACATTATGTTTGGTGCCCTGTCACCAGAATCCAGTATTGATGAAATATTAAATGAAATTGAGATGTTAAGTGACAATGTGCTCGATGCGGTTGATGCCCTGTCAGATTATTTAAAGGAGGCTGTGTAAGCCATGAGTATTTTTAAAAAATTAATTACGGCCGTACGCGGTGGGGCAACGGAAGTCGGTGAAGCCATTGTTGACACCCAGGCGATCCGTATTCTGGAACAGGAATTGCGCGACGCTAAAAAAGCCCTGAATGATGCAAAAACCAATCTAACCGCTATTATGGCTGAAAAGATGGGTATTGGCCGAAAGGTAAAAGAACTGTCCGAAAAAATCAAAGAGCATGAAGCTTATGCCATGCAGGCTCTGGATAAAGGTGATGAAAGCCTGGCCACCGATGTCGCCAATAAAATTGCTGAATTTGAATATGAATTAAATATTCAGCAGGGCATCCTCGATGGTTATGAAACGAAAGTAACCAGTCTGAAGAAAATGATTCGCCAGACCGAGCGTAATATCCAGGCCATGGACCGTGAAATTTCCGTGGTTAAAACAACCGCGAAAGTTCAAAAAGCAAACGATCTGGCGGCGGCCAAATTTTCAGGCTCGAACTCATCTCTTCGTAGTGCCACGGATTCACTTGAACGCATCAAGGCGCGTCAGCAAAAACGCGAAGATCAGGCCGCGGCAGCGCTGGAACTGGAATCTGAAGATAAAGGCGATGATCTTCAGGCCCGTTTAAAAAACGCCGGCATCGTTGATTCTGCAAGTTCAGGCTCATCGGTCCTTGAACGCTTGAAAAAACAAAAAGAAAATAGCTAATGGGGCTGTTTAAATCGATGTTTGGTGGTGGCAATTCGCCACCACCTTCGCCTAAAATCGAATCGCCCAACGATTTAAAACCGGGGGATATAGTGAAAATGGAATTTTCCGATCAGGTGCTGACATCAGGACAAACGTTAAAAGTCGCCGAACAGCTGTTTTATGATCTCAGCGCGGTTGAAAATTGCAAAACGGTGTCCATCATGGAGGGTGCTGATCAACACGTCCTGCTGTCCACCAGTGCAGTCAATCCAGAGCGCCCCCTTGAACTGGCTATCGCCGTATTACCCGAAACGGTATTCAAAATATTTAAACGCAAGAAATTTGTTGCCATTTTTGAACAACCAAACGACACCGATCATCGAATTAACCGGAAAATATCCGTTGACGAACTAAATGAATTACAGGGTTTTGTCGCCGAATCCTATTTTCAGGAACGCACCAATGAAGCCTATCGCAGTAAAAAAGATTGTCGCAATGAAACCATGCTGGATTCTGACTGGACGGCCTTTGATTATAAATTAATGGTCTCCGATAACCGCCAACATGCGGTTCGCATTGAAGTATTTGACGGTGGTCGAACCGATGTTTATTTGATCGCCTATTTGCCATTAAATAAAGTAGAAGAATATTGGCCAGCTTAGTATGCCCGCAAAGAAAAAAATCCCCCAGTCCTGGACAAAATCAGACAAAAGCATCCGTGCCGTTCAGGTAATATTTGAGTTAGAACAGGCACAATCCAGAACTTTACGTATTAAAGCCATTGAAAAAAATTTAAGCCCATCGGATTACATTCGTGACATTATCGGCCTGCCGCGAAAAAAACCCATTCGCCCCCGCTTAAGTATTAGCCTGTCCGAAGAAGATTACCAAACTCTGGCTAAACGTTACCGCCTGAAAACAGACGAAAAAAACAAAATCCGGGAATGCATCAAAGACGAACTCATAAAAACCACAAAAAACTGAGGCTGATGCTATGGCGCTGGAGAATCATCTGTTAGGCTAAGTTAACAGGCATGAATAATACCTGGTCTGGGACAACAGTGACGATGTAAATACTCCACCGAGCCGGTGGCTTCGAGTTACGGCTGAAAGCCGGATGGCTCCCTCTCCCAGGATCTGGGAGAGGGCTGCTGAGGGTTCAAGAATCCACCTCGAACCTATCCCCCCTCATCCCAGCCTTCTCCCCCTCGGGGGAGACGGGGCAAAAACTAAATAGCCGTCTGAAGACGGGAGATTTACGGATCCCCT
>CAYUOD010000520.1:0-2395 GCA_964446225.1 uncultured Acidimicrobiales bacterium
CTGCGCGAGAACGTGGCGGCCAGTACATGTGACGCATCAGCGCTGCCGGTGCGACAGCGGTAGGCGATGCGGCGAGTGAGCACGCGGGTCTTGCCCGCTCCCGGTCCGGCCACGACAGCGAGGAGCTCGACTGGAGCGGTCACAGCTGCGATCTGTTCATTGTCCAGGCCGTTGAGTATGTGATCCACGCATCAAGACTAGGTGCGGGCAGCTACAGTTCTGCAGATGGGATTCGTAGACGAGTATCTGACAGATGGCGAGGATCTCATCCTCGATCTCAAGCCCCACTGGTGGGTGTTCAGCCTGCCCGCATTTATCCTCGCCGGGCTTGTCATTGCTCTGATCATCGTGAGCGGCACGTGGTATTTCGGTCAGGCGGTGGGGATCGCGACACTTGGTGTCGCCGGCTGGGTCGGCTGGGTGTATCTCCAGTGGGCCAACACCCACTTTGTGGTGACTTCGCGCCGCGTGATCTACCGCAGTGGCGTCATCTCCAAGAGTGGTATTGAGATTCCGTTGGACCGTATTAGCAATGTGCTGTTCCA
This sequence comes from uncultured Acidimicrobiales bacterium, assembly GCA_964446225.1. Classification (GTDB taxonomy): domain Bacteria; phylum Actinomycetota; class Acidimicrobiia; order Acidimicrobiales; family Poriferisodalaceae; genus CAYUOD01. Next base: position 546 of record CAYUOD010000520.1, read on the forward strand.
TCAGAGGCTCTTTGAGCGGGCTTTGGGGGCGGGAGACCTCACGATCGAGTCGGCCGGCGAGAGTGGACAGCAAAAGTTCGCGAACGTGCGTAAGCCTGACGCAGTTCAGAACGAGATCAATTACGCGATTGAGGCGCAGCGCACGAACCGAATGACACCTCAATCAGTCTCAGGTGATTCGATACCGGTGCAGATCGAGAAGCTCGCCGAGTTGCGCGACAGCGGCGCAATCACTCAGGCCGAGTACGCAGCGAGCAAAGCAGACCTGCTCAAGAAACTGAGCTAGCGAGTCCAGCCTCACAAGCCGTGAAGCCTAACCTGGCACGGTATATGGCAATCAGCTGGCGCTTCACCACCGAGGGACAGCAGCGCGGCGACAAGAAACCAGGAGAGAGCGAATGGGGCCACTCGAGGGCGTCACCGTCATTGAGATTCAGAGCATCGGTCCGGGGCCATTCTGCGCCATGATGCTGGCAGACATGGGCGCCACGGTAATTCGGGTGGACCGTGCGTCGGCAGTTCAGCCCAATGCGGATACCCCAGCCCCGTTGGACATCATGGCCAGAAGCCGCTCGTCTATCGCGCTCGATCTCAAGCACGCCGAGGGGCCGCAGGTTCTGCTCGATCTTGTTGCGAACGCTGATGTACTCATTGAAGGTTTTCGCCCCGGCGTTGCGGAGCGACTCGGGATTGGTCCAGAGGACTGTGCCGCGGTAAACGCCCGGCTGGTATACGGGCGGATGACGGGCTGGGGGCAAGACGGTCCCGCAGCTCAGACTGCGGGACACGACATCAACTACATCGCCCGTACCGGCGCCCTTCACGCTATGGGTCAGGCCGGTGAGCGGCCGATGGTGCCACTTAATCTGGTCGGTGACTTTGGCGGGGGAGGAATGCTCCTTGCATTCGGCGTCGTGTGCGCGGTACTCGAGGCAAAGGGTTCGGGTGTTGGCCAGGTTGTCGACGCAGCGATGGTCGACGGAGCATCGACGTTGATGGCGATGTTCCACGGTCTCGCTGCTTTGGGGTTCTGGGAAGAGAAACGCGGCTCCAACCTGCTTGACGGCGGAGCCCACTTTTACGACACCTACGAGACGAGTGACGGCAAGTACCTGTCACTTGGAGCGATCGAGCCGCAGTTTTACTCGGTGCTTATCGAGAGGCTCGGTCTCGCTGATCGCGAGCTGCCCCGCCAGATGGCCCGTGAGAAGTGGCCTGAGATGCGGGCTGTGTTCGCTGAGGTCATTCTCACGAAGTCCCGCGACGAGTGGGTTGAGATCTTTGCCGGCTCCGATGCTTGCGTAGCGCCGGTGCTGACACTCACCGAGGCGGCGTCGGACCCGCACATGCAGGCGAGGCAGACGCTCATCGAGATCGACGGGGTACGTCAACCAGCTCCCGCACCGCGCTTTTCTCGCAGCGGCACACGCACGCCAACTCCGGCTCCACCGCCGGGGCGCCAGACCTCGGAGGTGCTCAGCGAAGCCGGATTCGACGCGGCTCGCATCTCGAGGCTCCGAGACGAAGGAGTGATCGCCTAGCCTCGTGGATGTGCAACTGATACTTGGCTCACTGGTCGGCGACATTCACGTTGGATGGGCGTGGGTCGTGATTATCGGCAACGGACTCGCGGGTCTTTGGGCCCTCGGTGCCCACAAGATTGAGGGCCTCCGCACAAAAGCCCTGTGGTGGTACACGACGTTTGTTCAGGTGGCAATCACGATTCAGGTCGTTCTGGGTCTGCTGGCGCGCAACGCTGCAGGCATTGAGGTGCAGAACTTCCACATGTTCTACGGATTCGTGGGCATGATCACGGTCGGACTGCTGTTCAGCTACCGCCACCAACTCGC
>CAYUOD010000521.1:0-2395 GCA_964446225.1 uncultured Acidimicrobiales bacterium
CCTATGAGCAGGCCAAGGGCCGCGAAAATCATGGGGCCGGTTATGAACGACTGTTCGACGCGGTGTGACATCAGCGCGAAGGCGACAAAGCTCACAGCGATGAGAGCTGGCATCCATTCCACTTGGCCCGACCCTCCTCGACTCTCGGCGTGGACACCCTAGCGCGGAGACTTCATGAGCGCCCGGGTCCTGCCTCGCCACATCTCAGCTGGCGTATGTCGAGTATTCTGCTACGGCTGTCTCTGTCTACTTACGGATCGCGTTTTGGATCTAGAAAAACTCTCCCAAGAGTCTATTGTTGGTCGGACTTTCGCGACTCTCCTCAGGTCTGCCAAGGCGTGGTCCGACGACCGCGCAATCCGGCTCGGCGCGGCGATTGCCTATTACAGCCTCTTCGCTCTTATCCCGATTCTGCTCCTCGCCGTCTCGCTTGCGGGGATCATCTACGGCCAAGAGGTTGCCGGAAGCTCGCTTGAGAACGGATTGCGTGATGCCGTCGGAGAGGAGATTGCCGCTCTCCTGGTCGGGGCAATCGACTTCATGCGCGACGACAATCGTGATTCCGTTCTGCCGCTGATAAGTCTGGGGATGATGCTATTCACCGCGACTGCGCTCTTCGTGGCTTGGAACGACGTCGTCGGAATCATCTGGGATCGCCCCAAGGAAGACGGAGTCGCGGCAAGTCTCCGGCGGAGGCTGTTCGGTCTTACCGCAGTGATGGGCTGCGGTCTGCTGCTCGTTCTGGTGATCTTCGCCGAGACACTGGTGACAACACTTGATCGTCTGTTTCAATCAGATCTTCTGGACTTCTTGCTGAAGATAACGGGCTCGGCCATTCCGGCACTTCTTGGAGCCATGTTTCTCATGGTGCTGTTCAAGTTCACTCCGAATACCGAGGTGAGGTGGAAGTCGGTCTGGCTTGCGGCCGCGGTCACGATGGGCATGTTGTCGGTCGGTGCCTGGGGCTACGGACTCTATCTCGGCAAGGTCGGCGTGGCCGGTGCGACCGAGGTAGCTGGAGCCCTATTCTTGGGCTTGGCACTGGTGTACTACTCAGCGCAGATTCTGCTCTACGGGGTCGAGATTGTGAAAGAGGTTCACGACAGCTCGGAGAGCGCCACTCGGGCCGCGGTAGCCACCGGGTCCCAGACCGGTGAGAACGGCGGCGCATAAGAGAGGTCGGTGTCGATGAGTTGTTCGACCGTGAAGCCTGCGGTGATCGCGGTGGCGACGATATCGATACGTTTTGCTGCCCCCTCCTGCCCGATGATCTGTGCCCCCAGGATGCGGTGATCTGAGCGATCGGTAATCATCTTGACCGTGATGGGCGCCGCCCCTGGGTAGTAGCCAGCCCTCGTACTGCTCTTGATCGTTGTGGCGTCCGCATCGAATCCGCACTCTATGGCTTCTCGTTCGGTGAGCCCGGTCCGGGCGACCTCGGTCGAACAGATCTTGCTGACTGCGGTACCGAGCACACCAGGAAATCTCGCTTCGCCGCCTGCGATGTTGATGCCAGCAACCCGAGCCTGTTTGTTCGCAATGGTGCCAAGAGCGATGTGGACCATTTGACCGCTGACGAGATGCAGCGACTCGGCACAGTCGCCCGCCGAATACACGCCGTCGGCACTTGTACGTTGCTGTTTGTCGACTTTGATTGCGCCGCGGACGCCGGTTTTGATGCCAACCGAAGACGCGAGCGCGGAGTTCGGAACGACACCTGTACCCAAAACGACAAGGTCAGCCGGAAATTCGCCAGCCGATGTAATGACCCTGCCTTCGTCGAAGCTGGTGACGCGGACTCCGGAACGAACATCTATCCCAAACTTCTCCATCGCGGTGGTTATGAGTCCGGCCATGTCGGCATCGAAGCTCCGCATCACGTGCGGGCCCCCATCTACGACCACGACATGGGCGCCTCGATTCACGAAGGCCTCGCCCATCTCCAGACCTATGTAGCCGCCACCCACGACAACGACGTTCTTGCAGCTGATCGTGCGTGCAAATTGGACCAGTTCATCTGCGTCGTCCAGTGTCTGTACGCCTTTGATCCAGGGTTGATCGATGCCTGGTACCCGCGGGAAGGCAGGTCGGGCGCCGGTGCCGATCATGAGCTGATCGAATCCGAACTCGATGTCCTTGCCTGCTTCGAGGTCGCGAGCTAGCACCCGCTGTGCGTCAAGTTCTATCTCGACTGCTTCATGACGGAGTCGCACGTCGATGTTGTGCCGCTCTCGGAACGTTTCAGGAGTACGGGCGACGAGCTGTTCCAGATTGGCGACCTCTCCACCCACAAAATAGGGGATGCCGCAGGCTGAGTAACTGGTCCAGTGGCCGCGTTCGAGGGCGATGATCTCCAGGTCTGGCCGCAACCGTCGAGCCTGGGATGCAGCCGCCA
>CAYUOD010000522.1:0-2391 GCA_964446225.1 uncultured Acidimicrobiales bacterium
CTGGGCAATCCCGTGTTGCAGTTCACGGCGGTCATCGTGAAGGACGTCTACGACGCAGGACCAGTCGCGTTCGGAGTCCTGAGCGCGTCGCTGGGCCTCGGTGCCATCATCTCGGCTCCGTTCGTGAGCGGATGGGATGCAACACTGAGCCGGTCGACTGTCGTGCGCTGGGCGCTGCCCGCATACGGGCTGTCCATCGTGATGCTGGGCCTGTCACAGCAACTATGGGTCGGCGTGGTCGCACTCATCCTGGCTGGCGGCGGATTCCTCGCGGTCATCTCTACGACGAATACCGCGGTGCAACTCATCGTCTCGGATCAGATGCGGGGCAGGGTCATGGCGGCCCGCGTCATGTCGTTCACCGGAGCCTTCCCGATCGGCAGCCTCATCCAGGGAGCGCTCGCAGATGAGTTCGGCGTCGGACCGGTCGTCGCGGTGTCTGGTGGTTTGCTCGTGGTGGTTGCGCTGTGGATGGCGTTGAAGCCGAACCTGCTCGAGCACCTCAACGACCAACCCGATCGATGAAGCGTCGCCTGGTTCCCTGGGAGGGAACCAGGCGACGCTTCACGGACTATTCGGCGAACTCACCAACGTAAACGAGCGATCTGAAGCTCTCTTCCTCGCTGTCCTGGGGCTGGCCGGCCAAAGTCAACAGGACCCGATCACTCGCGAGGAACGCCCTGGTGATCCACAGGTCCCCGAGATCCCGGGGTACGTCGAGTTCACGGCTCACCCAGGCTTGGCCGTCAGTAGAGAACGTCAGCGTGACCTGAGGAACGAAGGCCTCATCCACATCAATGGAAATGCCCGTAGAGGATTCACCAAATTGCGAAGACTGCCGGGCAACTACGACTCCTCGCCCTGAAACCTGAATGCTGGCCGCGGATCCTGCCAGATCACCAACCCCCAACGGCACCTCCACCGCGGTCCCGCTTCCATCAGTACCAAGGCGAACAAGAGACAGCGATCCCGACGAATCCTCGGTCACGAGTTGAACGGCTCCGTCGAAGATGCCAACGGCGAACGCCGCTCCAACCCAGTCCGGCGTCTTTACGGGAACCCAAACACGCCCGTCCCGACTCGTCCAGACGAGCCTCGATCCGCCCTCGGACTGCGGGTACGTAAGGGCAACGAACAGGCCATCACTGCCGGACAGTTCCCCCAGGCCCTGGTCGGCGAAGGGCCACGCCACCTCTGCGTAAACGCCGTCTGAGCCACTCACCAGCAGGCGTTCAGAAACGATCGGTGGCGGGGCATCAAGACCCAACTCCGACCACGGAATCACGCACTCCGCCAGCTCGAATATTTCGCCATCGACAGTCGACCCCGAAGTCAACTCCAGTGTCGTTGTCGTACTGCCAGCCTCCGTATTTGAGATTGTCGTCACCGTCGTATCAGGGGCCGAGGTTCCAGTTGCTAGTCCGTTGGACGCGCCATCCCCAGGCACCGTTGTTTCGGAGACGACCGTCTCGCCGGTAATGCTCGGAGGGGCAATCGCTACACCACCGCTGCCACGAAGCATGCCCGGCACTGGACAGACCACAGGCGACTCGCCATCCAGCTCAGAAACCAGGCCTTCTGCAGATGGGTAGTAGTACCGGTCTCCGAAGCCCAGGCTCTCCGGCACCAAGTCATTCCAGTTGTATTCGAAGGTGGACTGCACAGTGGCCACCGACAAGCCTCCGGAACGGACGAGAGCCATGTGCGGCTGCTCTGAGCTCACAGCCAGCGGTGCACTCTGGGCAGCCTGGGGTGGCAGAGGATTTATCACCCACGTCACGCCGCCGTCAATGGATGTACCACTCACCAACTCTTCAGGCCCGTCCACCTCGGGGCGGACGCCGAGCGCGTAGAGCACATCCTTCTCGCTGGCGATTGCTGAGATCCAGTTCACATCGGCGTCCACGACGCTCCAGTTGGCTCCGTCGTCAGAGACATAGAGGAACTGACGGTAAGCCTGCGGCGCCGCGCCATTCTGGGCTTCGTCGGCCGACGGGCTCCCGAGCAGATAGAACGTGCCGTTGTCGGCTTCAAGAATCGTGCCGTATCCGGCGCCTCCCGCCACAGACTCAGTCACACTCCACACAAGATCGTCCGAGGCGAGAACCCCAGGACTGGATGCGGTTCCAACGACGTCGCCGGGCCCGGCTGCCTCGACCTGTTGCGAGTCGGTCGAGGCCTGACTCAGCAACCAGCCGCCCACCCCGACCACCGCCATCACCATGCCAAGGCTCATTGCGACCCGACGGCGCTGGGTGCGCTGGCGAGCGCGCTCGACAGCAGCACCAGCACCTCGTCCTGAGCGAGGGCTCAGTTCGGCGTTCCTCATCCTGGCGGAAAGTTCTCTCTCAAAGTCCATCGCTTAACCGACCTCTCTCATGTGCCGCAACT
>CAYUOD010000523.1:0-2386 GCA_964446225.1 uncultured Acidimicrobiales bacterium
TCTGAGGAGACAATCAAGCGATGACCACGCCACATATTGAAGCTGCCGATGGAGCCTTCGCTAAGGCGGTGCTGATGCCGGGGGATCCCAAGCGCGCGCGTCACATAGCGACGACCCTGATGGATGACGCCGAACTCGTCACCGCTGTGCGAGGCATCGAGGGTTTCACTGGCACCTACAAAGGGAAGCCGGTCTCTGTGATGGCCTCCGGCATGGGCATGCCCTCAGCGAGCATCTACGCGACCGAACTCTTCCGCTTCTACGGCGTAGAAGCGATCATCCGGGTCGGCACGAGCGGTGCTGTCAATCCTGATCTCAAGCTTGGTGACATTGTCGTTGCTGTCGGTGCTTCCACGGACTCGAACATGAACCGCATGCGGTTCGACGGCTCTGACTTTGCTGCCATTGCGAGCTTCGACCTGTTGCGGCTGGCCGATCAGGTCATCCGTGCCAACGACCTGCGTGCTACGTTCGGCAACATCTTCAGTTCTGACGCCTTCTACGGCGTGCGGCCGGGATTCCTGGAGCGCATGGCCAAGCTGCAGATCCAGGCAGTCGAGATGGAAGCAGCCGGGCTCTACGGAGTGGCCGCCGAAGAAGGCGCCGAGGCCCTCACTATCGTGACCGTCAGCGACCTCATGTACACCGAAGCAGCCTTCTCCTCAGACGAACGTGAGACCGCCGTGGACACCATGTCGTGCATCGCCCTCGACGTTGCGGTGGCCCGAGACTCTTAGCGGCGGCCTTCGCCTGTTCCCCGCCCTGGCTGTGCGGTAGATGCGTAACTTTCGGCGGTCATAGACGACCCAGTTACGCCTCTATTGAGGTCTGGGGTTTCGGCTCGCCCGGTGGCCAGCGACTGCTAGCAGCCGCCTTGCCAGAACGGATAGCTCCTCGTCATGAACTCAGAGAGTTCTGGGTCCTCGGTGGTGAGGCAACCCAGTTGAAGGCCGAGTCGGATCTCGACTCTGGTTTCCGCGACCTCTGCTGGTACATCGCCTTCGAGTCGGTTGCCCACCAGCGACAGCGTTTCCAGTGTCGGGTGGGTCAGGAGAGCGGCCGGGATGGGTCCCTCGAGCTGATTCTGAGACAGGTTCACATCGGTGAGGTTCGGTAGCGCCATGAGCGTTTCTGTGGGCACGCTGGTGAGCAGGTTACTGTCGAGATCCAGCATCTCAAGCTCGGTGAGTCTGGTGAACTCTGCGGGCAGGTCGGTGAGTAAGTTGCCGCCGAGGTCAAAGAACTCGAGACTCTCCAGTCCGCCGATCTCAACCGGCAGTTCCATAATTTCGTTCCTGAGCAGCTTCAGCCCAATGAGTGACCTGAGCCGACCGATAGATGGCGAGATCGCGGAAATATCGTTGCCGGTCATCTGCAGGTAGCGCAGATCCCGTAGTGCCAGCAGTGACTCGGGAATCGACGCGAAGAGATTCTCATCCAGATCAAGATGCTCGAGTGCTTCCAGTTCAGAGAGTTCCTTCGGGAGGTCGGTGAGCTGATTGCCTCTGAGCGTCATTGCCGCCAGCTTCGAGAGTTCGCCAATTTCGGGCGGTAACTCGGTGATCTCATTCCAGCGCGCTGACAGCACGCGGAGTTCTCTGAGATTGCCGATCGAGGGGGAAATCGCTGTGAGGCCGAAGCTGTCGATCTCGATACTCACTACCCTGCCGTCCTCGCAATCCACGGGCACCCAGCGGCACGGGTCAGCATCGGGCAGGAAGTCGGGCCGGTTGAGTATGTGTACGCCGGCGTCATCGAACATGATGTCGACGAGCGCCTTACACTCGGTGACGAGCAGAGACTCCTGGGACTGGCACTGGTACCGCTGCTGGACTTCTACAGATCCACAGGCTGCGCCAACATCACCCTCGGCGAGCGAGACTTCGTAGCTACTCAGTCCGCCGGGAGCCGTCTGATCAACAAACGGCGACAGCTCGGCGTTCGTCAGCCACTGCCCATCCCGGACGATCTCGACCACTCCGTCCAGGCCGGACCATCCCACCAATGGCTGCCCGTCACTATTGAGATCGGCAACACAGGCGGCCTGTTCCGGCACTGCCAAGGGGGCCACCGGCGCGGTCTGCACAGCGACAAGCCAGGCACCTCCGCCTATTGCGACGACGAGTAGCAGAACGATCTGCCAACGCGCTTTCAACCCCTCAAGCACCTGCTATTTATAGCAAAGCGTGACCAGTTTGCGGGTTCAGCTCTGCTGCACTCGTGGCAGCCATGGGGCGCGGGCCTGTTCAAAGTCGTCGATCCTGGCTGCGGAGCGCATGGTGATTCCGACGTCGTCGATGCCTTCCAGGAAGCGTTCGCGTGTCGCATCGTCGAGCGGGAACTCCTCCTCGATGCCTGCCATTGGCACACTCAGGAGACGCCGCTC
>CAYUOD010000524.1:0-2375 GCA_964446225.1 uncultured Acidimicrobiales bacterium
TGAAGTGTCACCTGGTCCCGCCACACGGGGCCAGGTGACGCTTCACGGCTCAAACCGGTAATTCGCGGCATCGGCGGCCGGGTCCAGCGGATCACCTCAGCGCCGGACACATCGTGTCGGCCCAAGCTCGGATTGCAGCCCAATCCCGATGGTCGCCTTCTGAGACACCCATCACCGTCATGATGATCCTGGCTGGCAGCCGTGCGTACCAAGGCATCTGGCTGTAGTCCAGGACGCCCGCGAACTGTCCCACACTTACCGGAGTGACCAGAGGAGACAGCGCGACGAGATCGTCGGCGTATCCCGCGGCTTTCGTCTCAGCCTTGAGCGTCTGCTGGGTCAGTGTCAAACAACAGAAGAAATAGGCAACTGGTACTTCGGCGAGCTTGTCCTGGTTTGCGAGCACAAACTCTCTGGCCTCAGGCATCCATCTGTCGTACTGAATCGCGCTACCAATGACGACCGCATCATATTTGCTGAGGTGTCTTGCCTCTTTCAGCCTGCCTACCTCAACTGTTGCACCGGCTGCAAAGAGCGTCTCTGCGATCGCCTCTGCTACTTCGCCAGTGGTTCCGAACGAACTCGCATAGGCAACAAGCACGTTGCGACTGCCGTCCAAGCGGCCAGAATGTGGTGATGGTGTATTCACAAGAATCCACAGTAAGTGGATGACATTGGATGAACAATGACGCTTCGTCCGAAATACCGTTCTATTCGTCCACAGACTATGGAGTTATGGCTGGGCGCCTGTCATCATAGGCAGCATGCAGCGTGCCAACACTCAGATTCCCACCTTCGCCGACCCACTGGGCGAGACACTCCACCTGCTCCAACTCACGGGCAGCCTTTACTGTCGTGCCGAACTGACGGCGCCCTGGGGCATCGACATGCCTCCGCTCGAAGACTGCATGATGTTTCTCATCGTCACCGCAGGCGCCGGTTGGTTGGAGGTCGAGGGAGAAGAACCCCAGTTTCTCCGTCAGGGAAGCCTCACTCTCATTCCCCACGGCACGGGCCACCGGGTACGCAGCGATCTGGACGCCCACTCCGAGTCGCTTTTCGACTTGCCGGTCGAGCAGGTCAGCGAACGCTACGAAATCATGCGCCACGGTGGGGGCGGTGAGTTCACCCACGCCACCTGTGGTGTGGTGCGCTTCGATCACGCCGCCGCACAACATCTCATACCGCTGCTCCCGAAGGTGATTCAGGTCGACACCTGGGAAGAGGATGATGGCAGCTGGCTCCAAAGCACGCTGCGCTTCATCACGCGTGAGGCCAAAGAGCTACGCCCCGGAGGCGAAACAGTCATCACCCGTCTCGCCGACATCCTGGTTATTCAGGCGATTCGTTCGTGGCTCGATTCCGCACCAGAGGCCAACAGCGGATGGATCGCCGCCCTACGCGACGAGCAGATCGGCCAGGCCCTGGTGGCAATTCAACGGGAACCAGAACGCGACTGGACCGTCGGCTCGCTGGCATCCGAAGTGGGCATGTCCCGCTCAGCCTTCTCAGCCCGATTCACAAACCTGGTCGGTGAATCGGCCATGCGCTATCTCACGCGCTGGCGCATGCAACTCGCACGAACTCAGCTGCGTCAGACCTCCGACTCTCTATCGGTGCTCGCGTTCAGGCTCGGCTATCAGTCCGAGGCGTCGTTCTGTAGAGCGTTCAGGCGAGAGTTCGGCGAGTCACCGGGCAGCGTCCGCCGCACGATGACTCAGCCGGTCACGTGAAGATGATGTGTCCTCCGGCGGCCATCTCGTAGAAGTCGCCCACGGTGATGATCTCATCCAGATGCTCAACGAAGTCCTCTTTCTCCATTTTGAAGAGCTCCACTGAGGCCAGGCAGCCGTAAAGCCCGGCACCCGTGTCGGAGATCATCTCGATGAACTCCGGGATGCTCGGAAAGTCGAGCTCCTCGATGTCATGCTCCATCTTCTTTGTGATGAGCGCTGACACTCCTGGAAGGCCTCCGGCCCAGGTCGGAAAGTGCAGACCCGGGTTGCCGACCGTAGCCACCTTGATGTGATCCTGGCGGTCCTTGTGGATTGCATCGAGTCCGAAGAAGGTGAAGAACACATTGACTTCAATGCCTTCGGCTCTTGCTCCATTGGCCATGATGAGACCTGGGTAGATCTCCTCAAGTGACCCCTTCGAGATGATGAGAGATATCTTCTCGATTGCTTCTTTCTTCTGTACTTCTGGCGCTTCAACGGCGCTGGTGGCGGTCACGACGACCTCCCTATTCATTCGCTGGTCGGACTGTTCTTGCTGTAATTAGATGCAACCGCGTGGCTTGGGAATGCCAGCAACGCCTGCTGCAGACTTGGCTGGTCCCTTAGGAAAGAGCTTGTAGAGCTCTTTGACGGTTACGC
>CAYUOD010000525.1:0-1122 GCA_964446225.1 uncultured Acidimicrobiales bacterium
AGCTACTCGCCTGCGCCGCCGCCAAGTTCTTCGAAAAGGAGCTCGCGCTCTTCGAGCGTCGCCTCATCAAGTTCTTCGCCACCGAGAACCTCACGTTCGTAACGGACGACCGCGTACAGTTCTGATTCTGAAAGCGAGTCGCCAAAGGCGGGCATCGCGCCAAGGTCGACGGTGCGTTGGCCGCCCTCACGATTCGGATCGCCGTAGCCATCGCCTACCCGGCCGATGCCACCGTCCTGAACAAAAATCTCGTGTTCTTCAAGATCTGGGAAGGTGAGGACAATCTCCCCACCGCTGAATGCGGGCCCGGTCCCGCCGCCGCCTGTGGCTCCGTGACAGGCGGCGCAACCGCCCTTGCCCTCGTAGATTTCTTGTCCGAAGGCCAGAGCGCCGACCTGCTCTACGACGGACTCGCCGAGCATAGCTACGTACAGGAAAGCCCACAGTGGCAGCGCTACAAGTACGGCTGACGCCCAGATGGGTGGTTTCTTGCGCGCGTTGTCTGCGACCACCTCGGGCGGCAGATCTTTCTCCGCTGGCAGCGCTCTGCCGTCAACGGCTTTGAGCACCGTTGCTGACTCGGGTGCAGCGGCAACTACCGCGCCCCCCGTGCTTGCGGGTCCTCCGGCGTCGCCGCCGGATGCATCTCCATCGTCAGCAACCGGAAGGCCGAGCGCGCGGCGCCGGTCCCGTGAGCGTTGAAATAGATAATCAGGAACTTCAGTCAACGGAGTCTCCGCGCCGTGTCACAGAAATGGTCACTGCGACCATAGATCGATTCGGCTCCTTGGTGCCAACGAAGGCGACGAGGAACGTTCTGATCAGATTACGCCATAGACAAACTGTGGCGCGCACCCTCGGCTCAGGAGGAGGAGTTTTGTTGTTTCGCCCGCGATGTGTCCTCCCGCGGAGTCAGCATTAGCTACCCTTCTAAGAGTGCGAATCAGCACCTGGTCTGTCGATATGTTCCCTGGGCCTACTCAGGGGCAATATTGTGAGGTGGATCAAGTGCTGACAAGCATGGTAGAACCAAGTTCGAGAACCCCAGGTCTGACACCGTGACTACGGTTGTGAGAAGTTTCACAAGGAGGCCATGACCGGGTGGTCGCATTCATAACATCA
>CAYUOD010000525.1:1222-2369 GCA_964446225.1 uncultured Acidimicrobiales bacterium
TTCTGGCAGAACCGGGGCAAGACCAAGCCCGAGCCAGAACAGGTCATGCACTTCGGTCGTCCGCTGGTGAAAGAGCTGACGTGACCAAGACCGACGCAAATCCGCCGTTTCCGCTCTGGCGCGACGACTACGTGCTGCAGGTGGTGAACGCCGCCTACCTCGACAAAGTCGTAAAGCCGAAGCAGTTCATCAACATCGACCAGTCTGAGTGCATTATCTGCGAGGGCTGTGTTGATATCTGCCCGTGGAAATGCATCCATCTTGTGAACACGTCGGCAATCGATCAGTCATACGGAACACCAATGCCCGGGGCCGATCCGGACGAGCAATCCATGTTCTTGATTGACGACGATGTGTGTACCCGCTGCGCTCTGTGTGTAGACCGCTGTCCTACTGGCGTTATCACCCTTGGCAAAGTCAGCGATAACGTTCCTGCGGCCGGCGATGTGCACGGCCGCACTCATACTCATGGTTACGCCTATGGCATGCGGCTATAGGACGAGAGGGATTCGACTGTAATGGCTAAGGCGACGATGGCCGATCGGGTTCAGGGCTCCCAAGCATGGAGCTCTATCTTCCGACCAGGCTCCATCTTCAGGAAGGGCTACACGGATAGCCCCAGAAACCGCTCCTACGTGATCATGAACAGCGTGCTGTATCACCTTCATCCTGTGAAGGTGAAGCGTCACGCGGTCAAGGTCAGCTACACGCTCTGCCTCGGCGGTTTGAGTTTCTTCCTGTTCATCATTCTTACGGTCACGGGCATCTTCTTGATGTTCTTTTACCGTCCGACCGCTGCGGCTGCGTGGGACGACATCACGACCCTGCAGACCGGAGTGGCCTTTGGTCTGCTTGTGCGCAACATGCACAGATGGGCCGCGCACCTCATGGTGCTGTCAGTGTTCTTGCACATGGCGCGGGTCTTCTATCACGGTGCATACAAGGCACCGCGCGAGTTCAACTGGGTGATTGGCGTCATCCTGTTGAAGCTCACCCTGCTGTTGGCCTTCACTGGCTACCTGTTGCCGTGGGACCAGCTCGCGCTGTGGGCTGTGACCGTGGGAACGAATATGATGGGCTTCACACCAGTTCTTGGTGAACAGGTGAGGTTCGTGCTGTTGGGCGGACCAGAAATATCATCCGAGAC
>CAYUOD010000526.1:0-2368 GCA_964446225.1 uncultured Acidimicrobiales bacterium
CCTCGCCCGACTGTTTACCAGTGCGCGACTCACGCCAGCCCAGCGCAGTGTCGCTCACTACATCCTGGATCATCCAGATGAGCTTGCGTTGCTTTCGAGTCCGGCGCTCGCGGACAGGGTAGGCGTAAGCCAGCCGTCTGTAGCGCGCTTCGTGGCTGCAGTCGGGTTCGATTCGTACTCGGCATTTCAGGTTCATACGAGCGAGCTCATCTCTCACTCGGCTGTGTCGTCCGCCGATGTCAAGAGTCTCTACGACCTCGCGTTGCGCAGGGCCGCAGCACGCCTTGAGGCCTTTGCTGACGACCTGGGTGATGGCGCGACAATTGATGCGATTGGTGCGGCCCTTGCCGACTCGCCGGTTTTGCCGGTCGTGGGTCTGCGCACTGCAGCCGGGGTTGCGACAGCCTTTTCCTCCTTCGTGGCCAAGATCCATGCAGATGTGCGACTTTTTGCCGAGGGCGGTTCGGGCATGTTCGAAGGTCTCTTGAGCGCGCGTGCTGCCGGTGCAGAGTGGGCGCTCGGATTCGTGCTTCCCCGCTATCCAAGAGAGGCCATTGAGGGCCTGAGTTTTCTCAAGGAACAAGGCTGCAAGATAGCGGTAGTCACTGACCATCCCTTGTCTCCGGCGGCTCGTCTTGCTGACCTGACGGTCGTGGCGCCTGTCGGTACAGAGTTGATTTTCGATTCTCAGGTTGTTCCCACGCTGGTCGCGAACCTGCTGCTGGAGGCGATGGCGGATGTTGCGCCCACTCAGTCCCAGCAGCGCCTTGAGGCCTTCGACGATCTTGCCGACGCCCACCGCCTGTTCATCGATTGAGACCAATCCGGAGCCCCCGTGACCCCTAGCTCACAACTTCAAGTCGACGGCACCTTTTCCCAGCGCTTCGAGCGCTGGTTTGACGGGCTTGCGGCGATTGGCAAGCTGCCGAGTGGCGGCTACCAGCGTTTCGCATGGACGCCAGAAGACGCCAGTGCGCAAGAGTGGTTCAGAACTGTCGCCATCGAGATCGGACTCGAACTTGAGACTGATCGCAACGGCAACATCTGGGCCTGGTGGGGCGCTCCTGGCCCGGGCACGATCCTCACCGGAAGTCATCTCGACAGTGTCGCCGACGGAGGCACCTATGACGGTGGCCTCGGTCTGGTGAGTGGGCTCCTGGCGGTGGACGAACTGAGGCGTCAGGGGGTGCAGCCAACTCGTCCGATTGCGGTTGTGGCGTTTGCGGATGAGGAAGGCGGACGCTACAACTCGGCGTGTTTTGGAAGCAGTCTGATGGCGGGCGTCAAACACCCTGAGGATCTCGTTGATCGTGTCGACGCCGAGGGTGTTTCGATGCGGCAGGCGCTCAGTGACTTTGGCGTCGACCCTGACGGGCTGGGTCCCGATCCCAAGCGCGTCGAGTGGATAGACGTGATGGTGGAACTCCACGTCGAACAGGGTCGTGGTCTGGTGCATCACGACGCAGTCGTTGGTCTGGCGACTGCGATCTGGCCCCATGGCCGCTGGCAGATCACGCTCGACGGAGAAGCCAATCACGCGGGCACGACCCAGCTTGAGGACAGGCGTGATCCAGCGTTGGTTGTCGCTGGGGCGATCCAGGCTGCGAGGGACGTGGCTGGAGAGCTTGAGAGTTTGGCAACGATTGGCAAGCTCAGTGTCGAACCGAACGCCCCGAACGCCGTACCTTCCAGGCTCATCGCGATTCTGGATGCACGTTGCCCGGACGACGAGACACTTGCCCAGTTGGTCGCGACAATCAGTGGCCGCGTGCAGGCCCTCGCGGACGAGCACGGCGTGGGCTTCAGCATCACGAATCAGTCCATTGCGGCTCGCGTCGACTTCGATACGGACCTCTACGCGGCCTGCGAACGGTCGCTTGTGTCTCGTGGGCGCAAGGTCATTGGGGTGCCCACGGCCGCGGGTCACGACGCCGGAGCGCTGGCAGCATCGTTTCCGACAGCGATGTTGTTTGTGCGCAATGAGACGGGCATCAGCCATAGTCCGGCCGAGTACGCGACGACTGAGGACTGTGTCGAGGGCACGATCGCATTGGCAGAGATCCTGCAGGATCTGGCATGTCGCTAGTTCGGTATTTCGCTGACCTGGCCTGGGTGGACGGACGGGTTGCGAACGATGTCCTTATCGGGGTTGCCGGCGATCGAGTTACGTCGGTCGCGGTTGACGTTGCGCGTCCGAGCGACGCAATCAAGTTGGACGGATTCGTGATCCCTGGACTGGTGAACGCCCACAGCCACGCGTTCCATCGGGCGCTACGGGGGCGCACTCAGGTCGGTGTGGGCAGCTTTTGGACCTGGCGTGAGCAGATGTATGCGGCCGCTTCGGCGTTGACTCCCGACAGCTATCTGG
>CAYUOD010000527.1:0-2365 GCA_964446225.1 uncultured Acidimicrobiales bacterium
TCATCACGGGCGACAGGATTCTTCTTGGAGAACACGAACGACTTCCGAGAGGCAGCGATGTTCAAGAACATGGTCCCCTGACTACTTCTCATCAGCAGAGCAGAGCGTCGAGATTCGTCGACTCTCACGTCGGTCACGTCACTCATGTCCAGATTGAATCCGTAGTCATCGATCCAACGCTGAGTACGTCGAATGTCGGAGCCAACCGGGATTCTCGCGGCCATGAACATGAGCCGCTGGTTAGTGAGCGCGAGCGAACCGCCGACCTTTATGCCGTCGCCCTTGCCGAGCGGAATACCGCCGACCCAGGCTCGCAGGAAGTACTCACCGTCGTCGAGCCCGACCTTCTTGAGTTGACGCTCGAAGCCTTCCGGAATACCCATGGCTTGGAGACTGACCGTGCGGTATTTCACCTGTCGGGCGGAATGCTCACGGCCCGCGATTCAAGAGCTGGCGGCGGGCATGGGTTTGGCCCGCAGATGAATACGCTCGCCTTGTTCGCTGAACAGCACGATGAACTCGACGGTCTTGGTGTCGGCGCTTGAGAACCAGTGGGGGGTGCGGGTGTCGAACTCGGCAGCTTCTCCGCTGGTGAGCACGAGGTCATGGTCGTCGAGCACGAGGCGCAACCGTCCACTGAGAACATAGAGCCACTCCCGCCCGTCGTGGATCTTGAGATCGGGCTCCTGATGTGGCCGTCCCGCATGCAGGATCATCTTGTAGGCGAGGTGAGGACCTGAATGGTTTGTCAGGGGGATGAGTGTGAGGCCCTCGCGTTCCACCGGCTTGTTGAATACCCGTGGATCGTCGGTTGGCCGGCTGCTGATGAGATCATCTAGTGGTACCTGATGTTCGCGGGCGAGTGGCACGAGTAACTCAAGCGTGGCCTTGCGTTTGCCCGACTCAAGGCGAGACAGCGTACTGATCGAAATGTCAGTCGCCTCGGAGAGCGCAGCGAGGGTCTGGCCTTTGGCGGTGCGGAGATTGCGCAGCCTTGCGCCGACCTGTGACAGCAGATCGTTGAGGTTCTCGGCCATCGCCAATATTGCCATATCAGCAAACCGCTTTGCAATTCTGGACACGGAGCAGGCACGCTGGTTCCGGAGGTCATGAAATGAACAACACAGGCGACGCCATGCCAGCCATGGACGAAGCATTCTGGGACGAGCGCTATGGATCCGCCCATCGGGTCTGGAGCGGAAACCCGAATCCACAACTGCTTGCCGAGGCGGCCACGTTGATTCCTGGCACGGCTCTCGACGTCGGAGCCGGCGAAGGAGCCGACGCCATATGGCTCGCTCAACAAGGCTGGCAAGTCACCGCGGCTGACCTGTCGAGCATCGCGCTCGGCCGGGGCCGCGAACACGCAGAGGAGGCCGGGGCGGACATCGCAGAGAAGATCACCTGGCTGCACGCTGACCTCGGTGAGTGGGAGTCATCGGGTCCGGGGTTTGACCTCGTGAGCTTGCAGTTCTTCCACCTGCCGTCGGCCGTTCGTGTGCCCATTTATGAACGCCTTGCCGCAGCCGTGGCCGACGGGGGAGTGCTGCTCATCGCGGGCCATCATCCGTCCGATCTGGAGACGACTGCAAGGCGTATGCCCACTGCCGACCCGCTGTTCACTCCAGAGCAGATGGTCGCCGAACTCGGCGACGGATGGAAGATACTCGTGGCGGAATCCCGTCCTCGAGAGGCAGTGGACCCCGAGGGTGAGACGATCACGATCCACGACTCTGTGATTGTTGCTCAGCGAACCGGCACCGGCTGAGACCGGCTCAGGAGAGGTGGCGGCTCAAGCGGCGGCCACGACGTGGAGAACTTCCCTCGACGTCTGTGGCCACGGTCAACCCTCGCCGTCCGAGCGTGCTGCCCGGATTAGAAAGTTTCAAGTGGCCCGGGCAGCTGGATCCTGTCGATAGAAGCCGCGCAGCACGCTGTATACATCTGGCTCGCCCTCGAGGAGTTCCACGGGAGTGGTGAAGAACGCCTCGGTCGTGACTGCGAAGAACTCGCCGGGGTTCGTTGCCGCGTAATTCCTGAGAAGTCCGCTGTCCTCGCCCGTTCTGATGCGCTTGAATGCCGCGTCCGAGACATCCTTCCAACGCTGTAACTGTGTCGGGTCGCCGATCGGAGGGATGCCGTCAGCGAGATTGTCGAGCATGTCGATCTTGTGGGCGAACTCGTGCAGTACGACATTGTTTCCGTAGGCCGGATGGCGGGCTTGTCTTTGCACGCTGTCCCAGGACAGCACGACCGGCCCGGTGCCGTGGGCCGCTTCACCGACGATTGTCATTGGTCCTGAAGAGACGACTCCGGCGACCGGTCCCTGGCGGACTCCGTCTCTGACCATCCGGGTGGGGTGCAC
>CAYUOD010000528.1:0-2359 GCA_964446225.1 uncultured Acidimicrobiales bacterium
AAAGGTCACCTCCTGTGGCATTGAGGAGTGTGTAGCCCAGGGCAAGCGGGCAATCGGCTGGCACCGGCGCGATGACGCTGCGTGGACGACGCCGGCCGACCGACCCAACATCAGGCGCGGCATCGGCTTTGCCTTCTGCATGCACGGCACCGCGATTCCATTCCTGGACATGGGCGGCTGCAGTCTCAAGATGAACGACGACGGTTCGTTCAACATGCTCATCGGCGCGACTGATCTCGGTACTGGAGCAGACACGGTCATCGGCCAGATTGCCGCTGAGGTTCTGGGTATTCCGTTAGATGACATCAAGGTCTATTCCTCCGACACCGACATGACGCCCTTTGACACCGGGGCTTACGCGTCGTCCACGACCTATATCTCGGGTACGGCGGCGAAGCTCACTGCCGAGAAGGTCGCAAAGCGCATTCGTGAGCGTGCTGTCATGCTGCTCGACGAGGACGATCCCACCACGATCGAACTGCGGGAGAAGCGTGCCTGGGCTCCTGATGGAAGCTCGGTTTCGTTGGAAGAGATAGCGCTCGACTCGCTGCATATCCAAGAACATGAGCAGATCATGGACACGGCGTCTTATGTGTCAGCTGAGTGCCCGGCACCATTTGCCGCCCAGTTCGTCGAGATCGAAGTCGATATCGATACTGGCCAGGTCACGGTGATCAAGCTGGTAATGGCAGTCGACTGTGGCGTGGCCATCAATCCGGTGACCGCTTCAGGCCAGGTTGAGGGCGGCATGATGCAGGCCCTCGGCTACGCGCATTGTGAGGAGTACGCCTTTGACGATGAGGGCCGCATGGTCAACGCCAAGCTTGGTCCCTACAAGATCTATCGGGCAGACGAGATGCCAGAGACCGAGGTGTTCCTGGTGCAGACCATGGAGGCCAGTGGTCCGTTTGGCGCCAAGGCTGTTGCTGAGATTCCAAAGGACGGCGTAGCGCCAGCGCTGCGCAACGCGATACTTCATGCCACCGGAACGGCCATCAATGACCTACCGTTCACGCCCGAGCGCGTGTGGCGGGCGCTGAACGCTGAGTAGATCTGCTTCTATGCTCATTCTGCCTGAGTGGCTCATTACGAGTGCGAACCAGGAGCCCCGGAAGGGCTGGGGACTGCGCGTTCGGGATGGCCTCATCGACGAGGTGGGTCCAGCCTCTGAGCTTGTTGTGAAGCATCCCGATGACGAACGTGTTGCTGCTGATGGGCAGGTGTGCCTGCCCGGCTTTGTGAACACTCACGTGCATCTTTATGGCGTGCTCGCACACGGCATTGACGCGCGTCAGCCACCGGACGGATTCGAAAGTTTCCTCGAGGACTACTGGTGGCCTCAGGTAGAGGACGCGCTCGACGCCGACATGATCGCGGCTGCGACCGACTGGGTCTGTGCCGAGATGCTGTTGTCAGGAACGACGACTTTCTACGACATTCTTGAGGCGCCCCATGCTCTGCCGGAGGCACTGCTGGTCGAAAAAGAGGTCGTTGAACGCCGCGGAATCCGGGCGCTGCTGAGTTTCGAAGCAACCGAACGGGCTGGTGCCGAGATCGCAGAGCGGGGTCTGCAGGAGAACGTCGAGCTCATTCAGGCGACAAAGACCAGCGCTCTGGTGTCTGGCCTCATGTGTTACCACACGACGTTCACCTGCTCTGCTGAGTACATTCGCCGGGCGTTCGAGCTGGGGGCGGAACTCGGCGTCCTCACGCACGCTCACGTCAACGAGAGTCGCTTTGAGGGTGACTGGTCTCAGAGGACGTACGGCAAGTCCACGTTTGAGTACTACGCCGAACTGGGTGTCGCGTCCGCAAAGTTCCTCGCGAGTCAGTGTGTGCAGCTCACCGACAATGACAGGGCCATCATCGCCGACCGTGGTGTGCGTGTGAGTCATATGCCGTTGTCCAACTGTGAGGTGGGTGGGGGCATTGCGCCGGTCACCGAACTTGTCGCTGCGGGCGTCCAGCTCGGCCTCGGTAGCGATGGCTACATCAACGACTTCTATGAGGTCATGCGAGCGACCTTCCTCCTGCAAAAGGCGAGGCTGACAGACCCTGGGGTGATGCCGGCGAACACCGTCCTGGGTCTTGCTACAACCGGCGGAGCGCGGGCGCTCGATCTGGGGAATCTCGGGTCTCTCGACGTCGGCAACCCGGCTGACCTGCAGCTTCTGGATGCCGAATTCCCGACTCCGGTCACCCAACACAACCTGTGTGAGCAGATCGTCCTGTGGCGCAACCGCAGTCACGTGAACGATGTGATGGTGCAGGGGATCTGGCGCGTGAGACACGGCGAGCTCCTCGACGCAGACCTGGCCCGGATGCGGGCTCGCACCCACGAACAAGCGGAGCGACTGTG
>CAYUOD010000529.1:0-2355 GCA_964446225.1 uncultured Acidimicrobiales bacterium
AGGAGTACGTGCGCATTGTGGAGCAGAGCCGCGGACTCACGTTCCAGAATCCGGTTTGGGTCGAGTTTCTGAGCGATGAGGACTTCCGAGACACGGTCACCGACGACGAGGAGCATCTCAGCGAAGAGGACCAGGAGTTCTACGACTACTACGCCGGGCTGCTGCGTTCCTATGGCCTCCTCGAGGGTGACGTCAACCTTTTCGAGGAGAACAACGAGCTCTACGGCGACAGCGTGACCGGCTTCTACTCTGACGACTCGAAGACGCTCACCATCCGTGGCAACGAGATCACCACAGACGTCAAGCTGACGATTGTGCACGAGCTCACCCATGCACTGCAGGATCAGCACTTTGATCTCAGCACGATCGATGATCTCGAGGGTCAGGCGCTCCTGGCCAAGCGCGCTCTCATCGAGGGCGATGCGCGCGCCGTCGAAATCGACTACCTCAAATCTCTCAGCGACGACGAACAGGATGCCTATTTCGATTCGTTCCTGGACTCCGAGGATGAAGACAGTGATGACGAGAGCGACGTTCCATCAGCGCTCAGCGCACCGCTTCAGAGCTCGTACGATCTTGGCAATGGATTCATCAGTGCACTGCGCTATGAGGGTGGCTGGGCTCGTGTTAACGCCGCATACGACGACCCGCCGACCTCGATGGATCATCTCCTGTACCCGTGGAGATACCTCGATGGCGATGACATTGAGACGGTCGCGGTACCAGAGGTTGATGACCCGGATGCGTCCATCCCCGAAGAGCTTGGTGCCCTCGACTGGTACTTCATTCTGGCCCGCGTCATTGATCCAGCAGAAGCGCTCACGGTGGCCGATGGCTGGGGCGGGGACATCTCGATCGACTTCACCGAAGACTCCGCGACCTGTTTCGTCGACAATCTGACGGGCGACAGCGTTGCGAACACAGACAGTTTCGAAGCTGCCCTGTCCGAATGGGTTGCCGCGGCGCCTGACTACCGGTCGGTGACCAGGAACGGCGACCTGCTCACTGTGAAGGGTTGCGACCCGGGCACAGATGCCGAAGCGGCTGGCGATGACAACTCCGACGAGGCGCTCCAACTCCCGGTGATCAGGGTTCAGGTGGTGAACAACTGGTTGGAAGGCGGTGCACCCGACGAGGCCGCACGCTGCGCCGGCGACTTCGTTGCGAGCAAGATTCCGTTGGAGTTGCTGACAGCTCAGGAATTCACCGATGCCCAGCAGACGGTGTTCGATGGACTCATCGACGGGCTATCTGCGGCTTGCTCATAGCCGCTGTGAGCGGTTCTCAGCGCGCTGAGCCGAGCGTAGCCACAAGTCGCACATAGGTCAGGTCGTAGCTGCCGTCGGCACGGCGCACCTCGTCCAGACGTTGCTCTGCTTCAGCCGTGAATTCGCTGTACCGGTCGCCCAGGGATGCCTCGAAAGCCTGGCAACCCTGACTTCGCATCCAGCCCACAATTCCCTGTCTGGTGAATGCCCGCCGCTGTGCCACGGTCTTGATCTCACCGACGAGGCCCGCCGTTTCGCAAAGCTCCAGATATTGTCCCGCGTCGGGAAAGAACCAGGGCTGGCTGGTGCCACCGTGGTCTTGACTCACTTCGGTGAGCAGCTCATGCATACGCGGGATGTTGCCGGCCCCACCAAACTCGAGCTGTATCCAGCCGTCCGCTGAGACCAGATCGTTGATGCTTGAGAGCAGCCGCGGGTGTTCGGTGTCAGGCAGCCAGTGCAGCGCCGCTCGGCTCACGATGACGTCGAACTGCTCGCCACGTGGGAATGCGGCTGCCAGTCTCTGGAGGTCGACCTTGCGGAAAGTGACACCAGACGTATTGAGAGCTCTGGCGTGATCGAGCAGGTCCTCGCTCGCATCGATGCCGACGACCCGTCCACCGGGAATCAACTCGGCGAGTTGCGCAGTGAACTCACCATTTCCACACCCCAGATCCAGCACCGACTGTTTGGCGTCGAAACTTGGGCACTGTGCGAGGAACCAGCCATCTCGCTGGCGGTGATGGTCCGCATTCGATGTATACAGTTCACTGTCCCAGGCCGGAAGGGCGGATCGTTCACTCATCTGGGTCCTTCACCTGTGTCTCATTATTTAGGATTCGTTTCCTACATTTAGAGATATCGTATCAGTCTTTGTCCAAGCCAGAAAATCATCTTCTGCACTGCTTGACGCCGACTACCTTGAGGAGATGCCGTCGATACAGGTCCTCATGACTTTCAGCGCCGCCTCCGTGCTCATTCTGCTCGTACCGGGTCCGGCCGTCCTGTTCGTTGTGTCGCGGGGAATCAGCCAGGGTTCTCGTGGCGCGCTCATGTCAGTGGCGGGACTCCACACTGGCTCTCTCGT
>CAYUOD010000530.1:0-2353 GCA_964446225.1 uncultured Acidimicrobiales bacterium
TCGCAGACTCCTCCCAGGCCCCTCCAACACCGAAGTTTCCACCTCCGGCGGCCAAAACCGCCGATGGAGACGCTGACCAGGGCGATAAGCGCAGAAGACGCGGCTCCCGGGGCGGAAAGAATCGGTCGAAGCAGAGCGGTGAGGCGAATAAATCGTCCAACCAATCGGCTTCGAACCAGGATCGCGCCAAGGGTGACTCCGGCGGCGCGAACCAACCGAACCAGGGCGGCCAAAAGAAGCGGCGCCGCAGAGGCGGCCGCGGCCGTGGCGGGAACAAATCCAGCCAGCCCAGCCCGGCCCCGTCACTCACTGACGCCGTAGAGCTCGACGAAGCAACCCTGAAGCGACGGCGAGGCCGGCGCCGCAAGGGTAAGCCTGTGGGTCGCTACATGATGGTCGTGAGCAAGAAAGACAGCGACCATCCGACCCAGATCGCCATCCTTGAGGGCCGTTCGCTCATCGAGCATTACGTGTCACGCCCAAGCGACAACATCACCCAGATCCACGGCAATATCTACGTCGGTCGTGTGCAGAACGTGCTGCCGGGAATGGAAGCGGCCTTTATCGACATCGGCACGCCCAAGAATGCTGTGTTGTACCGCGGCGATGTGATTTTCAAGAAGTCTGATCACTCGTCCAGAGAGCCCAAGATTGAGCAGCTCCTGAAGCCGCGTCAGACCGTTCTGTGTCAGGTCACCAAGAACCCGATCGCACACAAGGGTGCACGTCTCACCACTGAGGTGTCCATCCCAGGGCGATTCGTCGTGTTCGTTCCCAACAGCTCGACGTACGGCATCTCGAAGCGCCTTCCAGACAACGAGCGGAAGCGGCTGCGGGCAATCCTCGATAAGTGCAAGCCCAAAGAGCATGGCGTGATCGTGCGTACCGCTGCCGAGCATGTCACTGCCGAAGAAATTGAGCGGGATGTCAGCGCGCTGGCCGAGCAATGGCGCAACATCGAGAAGATGGCGAACTCCAAGAGTGCGCCAGCGCTGCTGTACTCCGAACCAGATATGGAATTGCGCGTCATTCGCGAGGTTTTCAACAAGAACTTCCGCAGCGTGATTCTTGACGATGAGCATCTCTACGACGAAGTCCAGGCTTACACGAACGCGGTGACCCCGGCGCTGGCTGATCGCATCGAGTACTACGACGTCGAGGCTGAGGGCCTGAGCGTCTTTGAACGCCATCACATCCATGAACAGCTCGTACGGGCCCTTGACCCCAAGGTGTGGCTTCCTTCTGGCGGCAGCCTGATCATCGAGGGCACTGAGGCGCTCACGGTCATCGACGTGAACACGGGCAAGAACGTGGGCAAGTCGAGCCTCGAAGAAACGGTCTTCAGAAACAACCTGGAGGCCGCCGAGGAGATCGCTCGTCAGCTGCGCCTACGGGACATCGGCGGCATTATCGTCATCGACTTCGTCGACATGGAGATCCGCAAGAACCGCGATGAGGTCGTGCGAGTATTCCGAGATGCGTTGTCGAGAGACAAAACCCGCACACAGGTGTACGATATATCTGACTTGGGACTAGTCGAGATGACTCGTAAGAGGATCGGCGAAGGACTCCTGCAGTCCATGTCCCACCACTGCGACGTGTGCGACGGTCGGGGAGTGCAACTTGATGCCTCTCTGCTCGATGATTAACCCGCGGTTCCCAAGCCCCTCCACAGCAACTATCATGGAACGCCATATGTACGCAGTCATCCACACCGGTGGAAAGCAGCAAAAAGTTGAAGAAGGCCAGACCCTCGCGGTCGAGCGACTTGGGGTCGCCGACGGTGAAGAAGTCACCTTCACACCTGTGCTGCTCGTCGACGGTGATGCCGTGCTCTCTACCCCCAGCGAACTCGCAGCGACCACGGTCGTAGCAGAGGTTGTTGGTGAGGTAACGGGTCCGAAAATCACCGGGTTCACCTACAAAAACAAGACCAATATCCGACGTCGCTGGGGTCATCGCCAGAAGTACTCGGAGATCAAGATCACAGGGATCCAGAAGGGCTAGCCATGTCAAAAACCAAGGGCGGCGGCTCTACCAGAAACGGGCGTGACTCTAACGCTCAGCGCCTCGGCGTGAAGGCATTCGACGGTGAAGAACTCACCGCTGGAGCCATCATCGTGCGTCAGCGCGGAACCAAGTTCCACCCGGGCCGCAACGTCGGCATCGGCAAGGACGACACCCTGTTCGCCAAGAGCGACGGGACCGTGAAGTTCGGTCACCGTAAGGGCCGTCGACTCGTCGATATCCTCCCAGCGGAGTAATCCCTCCGCGCCTTCGGGCGTACTCCCAACCAATCCCATAGATGCGTAACTCTCGGCGGTCATAGCCGATCCAGTTACGCACCTTCGAG
>CAYUOD010000531.1:0-2349 GCA_964446225.1 uncultured Acidimicrobiales bacterium
GACCTCCTCAAGATGCACACGTATCGGGATGCGATCAAACGCACCGCAGGGTCGTACGTTCTCTACCCGGGGCAACTCCCTGACCCGTCGAAGAGCCGGTTCCAGCGGTACCACGAGATCCTGCCTGGTATTGGCGCATTTGCTCTGCGGCCTACTGCGACAGGCTCGACTTCGGCCGACACCGAGTCGGTTCTGCAGCAGTTCATTGGTGACGTTATCAACCACGTTTCAACCCGTGGGACTGGTATGGAACGGGCCGACTACTGGGCGCAGCAGACCTACGAGGAGGCAATAGGTACGGTTCCTCCGACCGCAGCACTCACCGTGCCGCCCGCAGACACGCTGATACTTGTTGGGTTCGTCAAGAGTGACGAACACTGGGCCTGGATCGATCGGACAGGCCTCTATAACTTGCGGGCAGACGATCGTCCCGGAAGCGTCGACCTTTCGTCCAGGCTGCTCGATGCTCGCTTCCTGCTCCTCCACGGCCGAGAAGGAACTGCACCGAGACTCGTCACGCTGTCCGACGAGATCTATGTTCGAACCTCTGATGAACTCTTGGCGACGGGGTACCCGGACCCTGGTGGCGAGCGATATGTCTGCATGCACGTAGCTGACTCGGTTGACGACGAGGCTGTGCGCAGGCTTTCGAACGAGCGCGTCGTTGGGGTCAAAGAATCCGTGCAGCCAGCAGGGATACCTGGCGAACCGATGGTTGTGACCTGGTCACAGATCTTTGAAGAGGAGAAGGTGTCGTGAGTAGCCCCGAACTCGAAAGAATTGCTGCGGCGGCTGGGAGTCTGAGAATCAACCATCGGCGCGGCAAGTACCACAAGCCAGTGGCGCTGGTGTGGGCGATTGACAGAGCTGTGCAGGGCCTTCCCCGCCTGGTGGCTGCCTCGGCGGTGCGCACTCACCTCGACCCGTTGCTCGAGGAACTCACCGGTGTTGAGAGCAACGCTGCATGGCCGTGGCTCAAACTGGCAAACGATCTCGGGCCCTCCTCCTGGGTACTGGATGGGACAGACCCATCGGGTGATCCGCCAGCGGCCTTCGTTGCAGGTTGGAGCCGGGCGGCATATCAGTCTCTTGTGGAGAGCCCCGCCGACGCGAGGCGGATCATCGAGAGCGTGCTGGATATGTATCTGGAGGATGTTCGTGATCTGGTTGTTTCTGCTCTTGGGCTGGAGCCGGCCGTTCCAGGTGATGTTGATACCGTGATCGTTGCGGCAAGTACCGCCTACGACGAGTACCAGACATACTCGGCGTACATCTGTCAGCCGAAGAGATCATTCCGCTCCGTTGATCAAATGGGGTTCTACCGGGACAAGCAGATCGAACCGCTGGTCCCCCGGGTCTTGTATCGGCAAGACCAGGTGCTGATCGATCAGTCAACAGCTGACCGATTACAGGCGTCCGACGATGAGGAGGAGCGAAGCGTTGGGCGCCTCGTGCACCGTCTGGTGGATGATGGTTCGCCACGGGTTGGCAGCGTGCAGCAGATCTTCTTGCTGTCCAGTCCAGACTCGGATGAGACATTGGATCTGGGTGAACCGACTAGTCACGATGGCCCCAACGCGTGGACCCAAGGCCAGCGGTATACGTCGAGTCACCTCCTCCGATCGGCTAGATCGACAGACGAGTTGTAGGGAAGGGAACAGCACGATGTTCCGTGCTGATTTCCAGCCTTCTTCGATCCGTAGGCCCGGGTCAGGGCTGTCGAGAAGGGATGGCACAGGTATCCGACGCCTACTTGCTCCGTTGAGGCAACGGTGCTTCGAGATGTGCGGCGGTGGTGATCCGAGTTCTTGGTTGTCAGCAGCCGCGACATGACTCGGAGATGACGAAAGCCTTGAGTTCTCCATCCAATCGTGGACGCGCCCCGTCAGTACCTATGAGAGCGGCAACCGGACCGAGGCTCACGAACTGGATTCGCATGTCGAATGCGTACGAGAGGTGATCTGCAAGCCCGTGCACTGCGGCGAGCGCGCGTTCGTTCCACGTGGACCAGTAGGCGTCGGGTCCCATCACGACGAGGTCAGGCCGACCCGTCGTTGCGTACAGTCCGTACAGGTCCTTGATCTCGGATGCGAAGTCAGCCGCATTGGCTTCCACGATGGCGCAGTAGGCAAGGGCTTCGAGCAGTGCCCTGAGCGGTGTATCCCGTTTGGATGTGCTGGTCGTCACCTTCAGCTCAACGACAGCGACACGCCCCGTAGCGGTGAGTGCCACGATATCGACCTTGCCGATGCCGGCGTCAGATTGTCGTGCCTTGAGAGGGACCTGGTAGTCCAGCAGCTGAAATCCATCTGAGTCATCGAATGGGAGAGCGGCGCTGTCGTTGCACAG
>CAYUOD010000532.1:0-2345 GCA_964446225.1 uncultured Acidimicrobiales bacterium
AATGATCTCGTACAGGTCCGATGGTTGCTCGCCGGTCAGTGGCCGGAGACCGAGGTCGTCGATGATGAGTAGATCTGGCGTAGTGAAACGGAGCAAGCGACGGTCGTAGCTGCCGTCGCCGCGCGCAGCACGGAGCTGTTTCATGATGCGATCGGCGGTGGTGTAGATGACCTTGAAGCCTGCCTGGCACGCGCGGTGGCCGATGGCCTGAGCCAGGTGACTCTTGCCCACGCCAGCAGGACCGAGGAGCAGAAGGTTCTCGCGGCGCCGTAAGAACGCGCACGTCGCGAGGTCGATGATCTTCGCTTTCGGCACGTCCTTGTTGAAGGTGAAGTCGAAGTCCGCGACCGTCTTCTGGTGCTCGAAGTTCGCTCGGCTCAGGCGCAAATCGAGTTGCTTCGCGTCGCGTCGTTCGACCTCGTCTTGAAGCAGGCGATATAGAAACTCGGCGTACCCAAGCTCGCCATCCACGGCTTCATTCGTGCGGAGATCGATGGTCTGCAGCACGCCGCTCAAGCGCAACTTCTTCAGCACTGGCGTCAGTTCATCAGTTAGGCCCATGTGCGCTGCCCTCCGGAGTGACGACCATCAGTTCGTCGATTCGTCGTGCGAAGCGCGGCTGACTGAGCGTGCCGACCACGGGCGTCGCGACGGGCAGCGGCTCGAGGTCGAGCGCATTCACGAGGATGTTCTTCACACCTCGGTAGTCGAGCACGCCGTAGAAGAGCGCGCGCTTTGCGGCAGCTTTTGCACGATGGGGTGGGTAGCCTGAAAGCAACTTCACCATCGCCTGTACCGTGCGGAGTTGGTGGAGAACGTCGTCGCTGTTCCAGACGTCTTGGATCAACGCACCGACTTCTTCGCCAAGTCGCGCTGCACGCTCTTGCCAATAGGATTGGCTGCGATGCCGATACTCGCTGCGCTGATCGGGCAAGTGCGATTCGTTCGTCACCGCCTTCCCGGCGCCGTCCTGACGAGGGTGCGTCGCGATACGCTCGTCGTCTGCGTAAATGAGGATGTCGCTGCCACTGGCGCGTAGCCAAACCGATTCGCCGACGAGCTTCCATGGCACTGAGTAGCGGCGACGACGAAACTGCACGTGGCAGTCGCGATGGACTTTGGCTTCGTGCCACGTGATCGGATCGTAACGCTCTGGCGGCAATGCATGCATCTCGGCACGCTCTTCCTCGAAGAGACGGGCGGGCGGGCGGAACGTCGTGCCGTGCTCCCGCACGTTGGCGGTATCCCGGACAAATTCGTCGAGCTCGACTTGAAGCTCTTCGATGCACACCTCGTCCCGTGCTTTGAGCACCGAGTTCTTCAGGTACTTTACTCCCGATTCGACTTTGCCCTTCTTCTGCGGGCTGTAGGGCGGCGTTGGGTCGATCTTGAATCCGTAGTAGCGCCCAAGCTCGCGGTAGCTGCGGTTGAGCGTTGTTTCGTCCGCCGCTGTGAATGCGGCGCGGATGACGGCCGCCTTGAGATTGTCCGGCACGACCACCTTCGGCACCCCGCCCAACGCGTCGAACATCTGCACGTGCAAGCGCACCCAGGTCTCGACCTTTTGGTCGAACACGAGCCGCGCGAACATCAGCCGGCTGTAGCCCATCACGCCGACGAAAACGTACGCCTTGCGCATCGTCATCGTCGCAGGGTCCAGCAGCTTGCCCACGTAACCGAAGTCGACTTGGACCACTTCGCCTGGCTCCGTGGACACCGGGATCGCTACGTCCTCCGCACGCACGCCGGCTTCCTTGCGGAGCCCTTTCACTACGCGCTTGATCTGCGCGTACGAACCATTGAACTCCGGCTGCTTCTTGAGCCGTCGAAGGATCTCGCGCCGCGACAAACCGTCGTCCATCATCGACTTGATGGCGGGGCGGAACGTCGCGATCTTGGACACCTCCTGTTTCGGCGGAGAGAGCACTCGCTGCGCAGACAGCGCCGCCTTCAGCTCGCTCAGCTCCGGCAACGCCAACGCTGGACCCTCCAGGAGCTGCGCCGCCTGAAGCGCCTCGCGGTATCGCCGCTCTGTATTCGGGCTCATCTGCAACAGCCGCGCGACTTCCCGCGCTCCCGTCCCCAACCGGTGCAATCGCACCAGCTCCAGTAACCGGTTCATCTTCACTCTCCGCGCGGCCATTGGCACCTCCTGCCGCGCAGACTTGCGCGACGGGCACCAGGCTAAGCCGTGTTCCATCTCCTTCTTTAGCCTGCACACTTGTGCAGGTGAGCAGCACCATTGCTGCGATCACTTTGGCCGTCCCGTGGGCGATCACTTTGGCCGTTCCGTGGGCGATCACTTTGGCCGTCCCGTTTGCGATCACATAGGCCGTCCACTCACA
>CAYUOD010000533.1:0-2344 GCA_964446225.1 uncultured Acidimicrobiales bacterium
CAACGCGAATCCGTCCAACGGATTCGGCAGATCCCCCAAATCATCCCCAGGCCAGACCACCAGATCGGCTGGACCACCAATCCTCAACTCGCCAAGATCGGGACGCCCCAAACAACGCGCTCCGCCCTCGGTCGCGAGACGCAAAGCGTCTTCTGAGCCGAAGACCGTAGGGTCACCTGCCAACAATCTGGCAGCGTAGGTAGCTTGACGAAGCTCAGGGAACAAACGCCCCACCTCGTTGGACGCGACCCCGTCCACACCAAGCCCGACGGCGACTCCCGCCGCCTCAAGATCATTCACTCGGCACGTGCCTGCGGCGAGTCGGGCGTTCGACGACGGACAGTGGGCCACACCCATGCCGCGCTCGCCCAAGAGAGCCACCTCAGCGTCATTGAAATGAATGCCGTGGGCAACCCAAACGTCACTAGCCACCCAACCCCACTCATCAAGCAGTTGCACCGGCCGCATGCCGAACCGCTCCAGGCAGTCAGCGGTCTCTTCAATGGTCTCAGCCAGATGGGTATGGAGCCGAACACCCAGAGATCGTGCCAACGCAGCGCTCTCCACCATGAGCTCCTTGGTCACCGAGAACGGCGAGCAGGGCGCAATGACGATGTCCACAAGCTCGTTGGACGCCGTCCGGTCGACCAGCGACTTCGTCGAGTCCAGAATCTGATCGCGGTCCTCCACGACGTGATCGGGAGGGAGTCCACCGTCTGACTCGCCAAGGTCCATGGAACCCCGACTGAGGTGCAGCCGCGTGCCAACGAGTTCGTTAGCCCGAATGATCTCGTCAAACACCCGGTCATCACCATTTGGCACCAGATAATGATGATCAAAAACCGTTGTGCAGCCACTCAGCGCAAGTTCGGCCAGCCCCACCTTGGCCGCCAGGTGAACGTCGTCGGGGGTCAGCTTGCCCCAGATGGGATACAGGGTTGTGAGCCAGTCAAAGAGATTGCAGTTCACCGCTCGACCACGTGTCATCCACTGATAAAGATGATGATGGCTGTTTATGAACCCGGCGGTGATGACGTCTCCAGCGACGTTTACCGTTACGTCACCCGGCTCGGCCGCCACGTCACCAATGGCAACGATCTGGCCATCCGCTATTGCAATGTCGCCCGGCACTCGGGCACCCCGGTAAACAGTTCTCGTCATCGTGGGGCCAAATCTAGTCCGAGTCCCTCAGCGTCGCTTTCGAGGCTTTGACCGCAGCGACTCGCGAGCCGCTGAGCTCCCTCTTCTGGTCCGCTGGCGATAAGTTCATCGTCCGCGTGCAGCACCACGAATCCACGGGGCCGGTACAGATACCTGCCGCCACGTCTGACCGCCAGGATCACGAAACCCGGCTCAATGTCGAGCTGAAGCTGGGCCAGCGAGCGCCCATCCACCTCAGAGCCCTCGGCTACGGGGAACCGCACCACGACGTCGTCGGCGTCGCCGAGCGCAATTCCTATGATCGGATGCAGGTCCTCAGAGTTCTGGATCAACCAGACCATCTGCTGGGCCTGGTCGCCAATATCCTCGGCTGCCTGAGCGAGCTGAAGCAGTCCCCTCAGCGGTGAAGGATCCGCGTTCTCGCCACCAGCTCGCAACACCCAGATCTGCAGGGCATCTCGCATTGCATCGAGGCGATCCTCAAGATGGATCACCTCGCCAGCAAGTCCCAGGTCCTGGAGTACCAGTGCCGAGTACGCGAGTCCGACAGCGGTCTCCGAAATATTCTTCATCTCTACAAGGGTCTCGACCGCGCGATCCAAATCGCTGATGACCGTTGCATCGGGAGCAGGGGGCGGAGTCCACATCGGCGCAGCCACCAGTTCTCGCAGCCGCTCAACGCCCGCACGGGCTCCACGTAAGAAAAGCACATCACCAGGCACAAGGATCGTCTCGCCACCGACATCGATCATCCATTCGTCGCCACGATGAATCGCAACAACACGCAGACCAACAGCGACAGGCAACTCCACATCAGCAAGCGTCCGCCTGGCCAGGTGCGAGCCCTCGCTGACAACGACGCGGTGACTGATCTCTTCGGCAGTCGCCAACTCAGAGACCAACTCGATCGGAATGCCAAGATCACGCGTCACGATCTTTGCAATGTCCACGGCATCGTTCGCGATGCGCTCGATTGCACTGATGAGCTGAAGCACAGAGGACATGCCCTGCGCCTCACGCGGGTTGCGCACTGCCATGACCGAGACTGAACGCATGTCGTGCACGAGATCGGACATCCGCACCTCGAGATCCTCCACCTCGTCGGCCATGGCTCGGTCGTCAAAGAACAGCGCCGTGTAGGCGAGGTCCACCATCAGCTCAGACGTGTCCTTGGCGTCGGCCA
>CAYUOD010000534.1:0-2337 GCA_964446225.1 uncultured Acidimicrobiales bacterium
GGATTCGATTGTACGGAATTCGTGGTGCGCGACATGAGCGAGACTCGCTGGCAGGTCGTGCCGGCGGCGCAATCGCTCGACAAGTCGAAGAACCTCTACACCTCGCATCAGCTGCTGTTCTGGCCTGTACGCGCGCCCGTGGAAGAGGTTGTTCGCGTGAATCCGATAGCGGACGAGAGGCGCTCCGATGAAATACTTGTGCGCACCAACGAGGGAGCTTCCGTAGACAAGCGCCTCGTCCGCACATGTGCGCCAGCCGTCGAAACCAGGGAGAGGGAGAATCTTGTCGAGAGTCGTCCTGCGCAGCGCGAGGCACGACGTCGGCTGCCCCCACCAGCCTCCGCCGTTGTTCAGGCTCAATACGATCGAGTAGCCGAGGTCCCGAGATGCCCGCTCGTCGGACTCTGTGTGACCGTCGGGGAAGAGCCGACTGTTGTTGCACTCGACGACGTCGACGTCTGGATGCTCTTCGAACACGCTGACGACGGCTTCGACGTAGCCAGGTTCCCAGGTGTCGTCGGCATCGAGGAAGAAGACGATGTCCGCGTTCGTCGCCTCGAGACCGGACTCGAAGCACGACAGCTGCCCACCGTTTGCCTTCTCGATCAGTCGAACCTGTGAGTGTCGACTGCAGGCCTCTCGGACGCCGAGCAGGCCGGATGCGGATGAACCGTCATCGACCACGACGATCTCATCGAGTGCGAGTGACTGACGTACGACAGAGTCAACCGCTTCGGATATGAACTGTTCATAGTCGAAGTGGTTGATCAGGCACGCAGTTCTCGGGCGCATCGCACCAACCTGGGTGGGGGGCGTCGTTGTTGCTACACCCGGCGGGGGCATCGTCGGCTGGCTCGTATCCATCTCCCTGCTCAATGATATCAGCGCGCACGCGTGTTCGGATACGATGCCGTCCGCCGTCTTGTGATCCGACTGATCGTCAGCTTGATTCGCCGCACCCAGACTTCCGCACCGTCAGGAACGCCTCGTCTCGCCTGGTGGGCAGCCGCTCTTTGCGCGCTCTCGGTCGCGCTAGGCGCGGCTATCGTCGCGGTTCCCCACCCCGTCGACGACGCTGGGTTCTTCTTTCGGTATGCGTCGAATGTCGCCGCGGGTGAGGGATTCACGTTCAATGCCGGGGCAGATCCGACCCTGGGAGTGAGTTCGATCCTGTGGTGTCTCCTGCTGGCGATGATGGCTTGGATGGGCATCCCGCCCGAGCAGTCCCATCTGCCACTTGGGCTGGTCTTGACGGCGGTCGCGGCCGGCGTCATGTGCTTCGCTACCGCCCGACGGATGGGTGTGCCTGCGGCGGCTGCGGTCACCGTCATGCTGCTCGCGAATGGACGGTTCCTGTCCTGGGCGTCCCAGGGAATGGAGACGTCACTCGGGTTCGTGTTGGTGGCGGCGGGTCTCGCGAGTGTGCTGCACGGGAGGCGAAGTCCGTTGATCCTCGGGGTCCTTGCGGGTGTGTGTGTCCTTCACAAGCTCGACATGGCGGTGTTTGCGGTCGGTCTCATCCTGTGCGCGAGGCCTGCTGACCCGTCGGCTCCGGACCTCGGCAAGAGAGGGCTACACGCCAAGGTCGTCGCTGCGGCCATTGCCATCCTGGTATTGGGGGCCTACGCCACATGGGCTAACGCCCGATTCGGATCGCCTTTGCCACTCAGTGTGGCACGCAAGATCGGAAGGGAGTACGGAGCGATCGACCGCACCTGGTTCGTGCGAGCGGCTTTGATCCAGAGCGGCGGCAAGTGGTACACCCTGCTGGCCGTTGCCGGGGCCTGGCGCTTGCGCGCTCAGCCGCAAGTGATCTTCCTGGCGTTGATGCACATCGGAGGCCACGTCACGGCGTACACCGTTCTGCCCCCGGCCGAACGCTATTCCTGGTACCCGGTCCAGATACAGCCCACTCTCGCGTTCCTCGCTGGACTCGGAATCATCGGGATCGCGGAGCAGTGCGCGACGCGCTGGGCACGCTCGCCGGCGCAGGCCAAGGCAATTGTCTGGATGACCCCTCTCATCGTTGGCTTGGGCCTGATGAAGATCAGCCAGAGATATCACCTTGGACAACGTCGATGGAGTGAGCAGGTCGAGACCCATCGGATCGCATCGGGCCGTTGGCTGGCTCGGAACACGCCGAAGGACGCCCGGGTTGCCTCAGGCTTTGGACTGCCCTCCTACTACAGCCAGCGGTTCATTCACGATTCGTCCGGGCTCACTCGGAAGCGCGTCGATGGTGAGGCATTCCTGCAAGTCGCCGACGCTGATTTCATCGCGACATGCGCGTTCCAATCAGGAGAGACTCCTGCCGCGTATCGTCCCCCCCGCGGGTAT
>CAYUOD010000535.1:0-2337 GCA_964446225.1 uncultured Acidimicrobiales bacterium
CGAGGTGGCCGCTACTCGAAGCGAGCTGCGCTCGACCGGTGCGGTCGCTGATCGCAACTTCATGCAGTGTGGCAAGTGGAACCTGACCAAGGTTGTCTCGGGTGTATGAAAGCACCGCTGGATTTGGCTCGAACGCATGAACGGCACATCGCCCCGCGTCGGCCGCCAACAGAGAGAAAAATCCCAAGTTCGCACCGACATCAAACAGGACATCGTCTTTAGTCAGTACTGACATTAGGTAACGAATCAGTGGAACCTCAGCCGGCGGGAGTGTGCCAGCAAGCCAGAGATACGAACCGTCATAATCACCAATGGGGACGCTCATGCCCCGCCCCCAGAAGGTCGGGGCGACCCCAGCGCGGCGGGGAGCCAGTCTGCGCGCAATCACAGATGAACAGTAACGAAAGCGATACTCGCTCAGGCGGCGCAGGCTCCGCGGCACGATTCCAAGCCCAGATGTCGCTGCCAACGATTGGGACCGCGATTCAGCCTTACTCAGACGCGCAGCTAACTCGGCTTCAGAGATATCCATAATCACACCTACTGGTTGCCCGCTGACCTACGAGTTTGACGACATTCCCCACACTCATGGCCAGTCAGAGTTGCCACAAGACGGACTGCAGTGAGTCTCGAGCACGAAGAGTTGACCATGTTCATGCTGCAACAAGTTCAACGCGAGACGGTGCCGCCGAGTACTCGCTACTGGACTTCCAGACAATAAGCAAGAAGATAGGCGTAAGCATGTCTACGCTGCCGACAAACGACACGGTCTCCAGAAAGCCAAGAATGCTGAATGTCAGAACTGGCAGTAGTGCAGTCGCCAACTTCAGCCGAGAGACTGCAGCCACAGCGGATATGCAGTTGGCAATCAGCAGGCCAAACAAAACGAGCGCCACAAGTCCACCGCTCACGAGAAGGTACAGGTAAATGCTGTGGGGCGAGAGAGTGCCGAGTCCGGCGCTCAGCTGAACTGACGACCAGGCCGCGATGCCAGCACCCGCCAGGTCGTCGTATCCTGCCGCCTCTAACCCAGCGATCCACACCCGACCACGACCGGAAAATGTCTCTGGCGAACTCGTAATCATCAGCCAAAACGCGACCAGCGTGACAAGGCTCACGCCACCTATCGATGTGAGTGGACCAACCACAACGGTGTTGGCCCGCCGACGGGCGGAGAGCGCGAAGAAAACAGAGACGGCGGCCGCTGCCAACAGCGCATAGAGCGGCGACCTTCCCCCCGACGCCAACAGAAACATAATCAGCAAGGCGACTCTGGCAAAATACCGCTTCGACCCAACTCCATATGCAACCGCAAACGCGATGGCCATCGCCGCATAGATGGCAAGGGTGTTCTCATGCGGATAGATCGAACGATACAGCGAACCGAAAATGCCACATTTGTCAACGCGACACTCAACGGATGACCCATTTGCGGAGAACTCGGCGACTATGGCACCGATCCCCACATAACATGCCAGCGCGGCGGGGGCGAATATCCTGAGGTCGAAGTCTTCATTTCTGTATCGGTAGGCCAGGTAAACGGCCAACAGTGCAGCGAGTGTCGGGAATATCCCTCGCAGGGGAACCCCAGCCACAAAGGTCCTAAGCGCCAGCCAGGCGATCAAAGCGGCAGCAAACAGGAGATGGTCATTCATCCCACGGTAAGGCGCTGACTGAGTTGCAGGTACCGAACGCTTTACGACTACCGGAAACAGCAGAGTCACGGCCAGGACCAAGACCATGGACTCGTTGCTCAGATCGAAGACCACCGTCAAGAGCGACATGGACAAGAACCCGCCGAGAATCAAGGCCGACATCTTGTTTCGAGATGACTCGACCAGGTCACTCAGCGAAAGCAGCACCAGCAGATACCCGGCCGCTGCCATCATCGGCGCCTCCTAGGCGTCAGCTGTGAACTACCGAACTGCGTCTCGCGTGCGCGCTTGCCCACGGCTGTCAGTTGCTCGTTCGGGACCAAGAAATGCCCCATCTCTATTTCGTCGCGTACTCATACTTGCCGTACGCGCTCAAGCTGTCGTTCGAATGGGTGACCACTATCCCCAACACGTCTGCCCCGGATTGCTCAAGATATCTCAGGGCAGCGTTCAGACTCTGCCTTGTCGTGCGCCCGAGCCGGACAATCAGCACGGCGTGGTCCGCGGCCGCGGCAAGTGTTGCGGCATCGCTGACTCGCAATATCGGTGGACAATCCATAGCCACCACACTCCACTGGGTGCCGATCTTTTCCAAGGCTGCTCCGACCGCGTCACTCGTAAACTCCGGTCGGTCCGAGCTGGGATCCGCAACAGATGTAATGAGCGCGACCGGCCGGCCTGA
>CAYUOD010000536.1:0-2331 GCA_964446225.1 uncultured Acidimicrobiales bacterium
TGACCCAGGGCGTCAGCCTGGCGGTGGCCTACGTGGGCCTCAGCGCAGTTGAGTTTCTGGTGCCATGGACCTTCACTATGAACAGCATGCTGTTCATAGTTGTGGTGATCGGTGCTGAGTTTTTCTACTACTGGAACCATCGCCTTGCCCACGAAGTTCGTGCACTGTGGGCGACGCATTCGGTGCACCACAGCAGCCCCGACTTCACGCTGGCGGTCTCGGTTCGGATTCTGTTCCTCGACGCGTTCTATGAGTGGATCTTCTTTGTGCCGCTGGTCCTGTTGGGATTTCCGGTACTTGGGGTCCTGCTCGGGTGGGGCGTCGTCATTGCCTACCAGGGCTGGATACACACCGAGATGGTCCCGAAACTTGGCGTCCTGGAAGGATTCTTCAATACCCCCTCGAACCATCGGGTCCATCACGGCTCCGACGACGTCTACCTCGATAAGAACTACGGCGGTATCACGGTCTTCTTCGATCGGATCTTTGGTACTTACCAGCGCGAACTGCAGCGTCCCGTCTATGGACTCACCAAGCAGATTGGCACGGCGAATCCCGTAAAGGTTCAGTTGCACGAAATCAGAGCCCTCACGGCTGATCTTCGTGCAGCTGATTCTCGAACCACGAAGTGGAAGCATCTCGCACGGGGTCCGGGCTGGCAACCGCAGCAGGTTGCGGGATCCTCTCACAGCGGCGAACTCCTATAGTCGTGTCTTCCAGTACCGGCACATGAGAGTGGCCTGCTCGAAGTAGGTGTCGGCTGTGTAGCCCAGGTCCATGAACTCCGCGTGGAGCGGGTCTTCGTCACCCAGGGGACTGGGTATCCCGGTGAGGTGGATGTCGGTACCGCCAGGAGTGAGCAGACGGTCTATCTCCTCGAGTTCTTCGGTCAGGTGCCAACCCACAGCCCTGCAGGTAATGAGCACATCCACCCGACTCATTGTGAGTGGGACAGCATGGAGCAGCCCATCCATGATGAACAGGTTTGTAGTCCCGAACGACTTGGCCTTGCGTCTCATGTAGGCGCGGAGTCCTGTGACAGGCTCGACGGCAAAGACAGCGTCGGCGAGTTTTGCCGCCTCGAATGCAACGTGACCAGTTCCTGCTCCCGCATCGAGCACCGTCTTGCCAGTGATGTCGACCACATTGGTCACCGCAGAGAAGTCCCAGTCATGAATTGGGAGCACGTCGTAGAGTTCTGGCGCTCTCTGGTATGCGATCCAGTCGGCGATGTCCCAGAGAAAGGCCTGCTCCGCGACTTCCTGGGCGACTCCGTCCACTGGTCGGTGCTGAGATCGAAGCGCGCTCAGCCAGTCGGCGGTCTCGGGGCCTCTCGCACGAAGGTGTCTGTAGAGACTCGGGTACTCGTGGAGCAGTGCGGCCAAGTCGCTTGGTTGGACACGGGTTTTGAGCTCCTCGATCTGGTGTGCCTCAAGCAGGAAGATGTCTTCGATCGTGGGTCTGAGCTCAGGGAAGGTGATCCGTTGTTGCGTGCCGTATGTCGGTAGCTTCTCCAGAATGGTCATCGCAGTTTCCTGGCTAGTTGTCGAGTACGTGGTCAGTCACTACCTGAGTTGGCGTGATCTTCGCCACCGGATGGTGTACATGTGGGCGCATGTCCTCTGGGCAAACGTGGCAGAAGAAGCGCGGCGTGTCACAGCGAATATCGTCTACCGGGTCGGCGACAGAAAGAAGAGAGAACTCTCCTCTGATCTCTACGTAGCGTTGTCGGTCGTCGGGATCTGACACGAGTACTGTCGCTTCGCTGTCGTCAGCGAGATCATCACGTTGCTCTTCGTTGATTTCACCACCGAGCAGAAACTCTCCGCTGCTGGAGTCGCAGACCACGTATGACTCGTGGGACTTGCCGCTCTCAGAGGTGGTGGTGAGCAGGGCGAGGGTTGGTCCTTTCATCAGGACCAGGTGGCTTTCGGGGATCGTTGTCACGGTGTACCTCCCGTCTTGTCTGCTTTTATTTACGCGAAGAATCGGCGTCCGAGATAGAGACAAAGGTCACGATAGAGGCGCGCTGCGACCCCTAGTTGCCCGAGAAGTTGTCGAGGCGATCACCCAGCCAGGACATGAATGTGGCCTGGGCGAGGAATTCAAGTGCGAACCAGATTACGACCAGTGCAGCGGCGAGTACGATCGCCAGTTTCATCCAGCGGAGGATCCCGCCGACATGCTCAGCGACAAGGAGGCGGCCCTTTTCGACGTTCTTGGAGAGCTCGCGGGAGAACACGTTTGTAGCGTTCTGTAACTCTTCCCTCGCGGCAGCGCGCATCTGCGTCACCAGCTGATCTGTCTCGCGCAGGCGCTCGCTCTCGGTCT
>CAYUOD010000537.1:0-2327 GCA_964446225.1 uncultured Acidimicrobiales bacterium
GAGACCGGGCCCGCGCCGCTGGTCTGGGGGGCTCAGGCCCCGCCAACACCGAGCGCTACAAGAAACTCCTCGACGAGTTCGGTGAAACAGAGTTCATTCGTGATGCTGACGTCGCCACCTCTCGGGTTCTCGCGGTTCTTGAGGTCGAAGCGGATGAGAATGCACGGGAGGTGTTTCTTCAACGCACCAGTTTCTATGCCGAGTCCGGTGGCCAGGTTGGCGACACGGGCGTACTGCGTGGCCCGGGTGGTGATGTAGACGTACTCGACACCACACTTGCCCTGCCCGGCCTCACGCGCCATCTTGTGGCCGCCGGGCCGAATCTCCCTGAGCCCGGTGATGAGGTCGATACGGTGATCGACGTCGAGCGCCGCAACAGCATCCGCAAGAATCACACCGCCACTCACATCCTGCATTGGGCCCTGCGTGAGGTACTTGGTGATCACGTCAAGCAGGCTGGTTCCCATGTGGCGCCTGATCGTCTGCGTTTTGACTTCAGCCACTTCGAGGCGTTGACGCCCGCTCAGATACTCCAAATTGAAGACCTGGCAAACCGCGAGATACTGC
Source organism: uncultured Acidimicrobiales bacterium (assembly GCA_964446225.1). Classification (GTDB taxonomy): domain Bacteria; phylum Actinomycetota; class Acidimicrobiia; order Acidimicrobiales; family Poriferisodalaceae; genus CAYUOD01. Next base: position 568 of record CAYUOD010000537.1, read on the forward strand.
TGAACTCGCGTGTTGATCATTCCGAGATGGACATGAGCGAGGCACAAAAACTTGGCGCGATCGCGTTCTTCGGAGACAAGTACGGCGACCGTGTACGGGTGCTCCGGGCGGGCAGCCACAGTATCGAACTCTGTGGCGGCACCCACGTGAATGCTCTGGGCGATATAGGTCTGATCCGGGTGACTTCGGAAGGCTCGATCGGCTCGAACTTGCGCCGTATTGAGGCCGTTTCCGGTCTAGGCACCGTGCAGAGACTTCATGAGTTTGAAGAGATCGTGGACAACGCAGCGGAGCTGCTGGGTGTCACCAACGACAACGTCGGCGACGCCATCCAGAAGCGTCTGGACGAGCTCAAGTCGCTCAAGCGAGACCTCAAGTCCGTACGCAAAGCGGCTGCAGGAAGCCAGGCCAAAGACATGGCCCAGGCAGCTGAGAGCGGCGTCGTCGTGGCGCGCGTCGATGGCATCGACCGAACCGAGATCAAGGATCTCGCCGTGGCCATACGTGACCAGAGTGAGGTGAGAGCAGTTGTGCTCGGAGGATCTCCTGAGGGCGGTGGTGTGGCGCTGGTGGCGGCCGTCACCGCCGACGCCGGGGTCGAGGCTTCGACCCTGTTGGCTGATGCTTCCAAGCTCGTACAAGGAGGCGGCAAGCCTGCGCCAGATCTGATGATGGTGGGTGGGCGTGACGTGGCATCCATAGACGCAGCCCTCGATGCAGCGAGACGGGCTGCGGGTATCTGAGCGTCATGGGGCGGGCAATGGGAGTGGATCTTGGCTCGCGGCGCGTCGGTATTGCCATCAGCGATAGTGACCGGAAAGTTGCCTCCCCGATAGATACCATTGAACGCAAGAACGATGTGTCACGCTCGCATCGCGCCATACAGGATCTGGTCTCCGAGTGGGAAGCAGATGTCCTGGTTGTGGGGCTGCCTCTCTCGCTTGATGGGAGCGACGGACCAGCAGCCAAGTCGGCGCGAAGAGAGGCTCGGGCGCTCGCAGAACTTTTGAATATACCCGTTGAACTTTATGACGAGAGACTTACGACGGTCACCGCAGACCGGCTTCTTATGGAACAAAATATGGACGCTATAGCCCGCCGCAAGGTCGTGGATCAGGTCGCTGCCTCGATAATGCTTCAGGCATGGCTGGACGGACAATCGTGACCGATCTTGACCCGGGGATCCCGCCAGAGCTGGACAAGCGCTACAGCGGTGTGAGCTACGACTACATGGTGGCCCCCAGAGTGCGCTTCGGTGGACCGCTTGCGATCTTGTTCGTCATTGCCGTATTCGGGGCGGTGTTCTTCGCTGGCTTTCGCGTTGTCCGTTGGGGCAACGAGCAGCTCTGGCCACCTGGTGACCCGGGCACGACTGAGATTGCGATCACTCTCACAGAGGGCGACACGGCGTCGAACATCTCCGGCCGTCTCACCGACGCGGGCGTGATCGTAAACGAGAACTTCTATGCCTGGTATATCCGCCTCAACGGCGGCGTAGCGTTTCAGGCTGGCGAGTACGTGTTCTATGAGCGCCAGGACGTGAACGAGATCATGGCCACACTCGAGGCCGGTCCTGCTGTTGTGGCCCGAGCCGTGACCTTCCCCGTGCAGATTCCTGAGGGACTCACGGTTAATGAGATCATCGCCCGCGTGGACGCAGCCGATCTGCCATATACGGGGGCTACATTTGCTGCGGCGTTGAGATCGAATCGGGCACAGAGCCGTTATGTACGCTCGGATGAGCTTCCTGAGGGGTCCGA
>CAYUOD010000538.1:0-2319 GCA_964446225.1 uncultured Acidimicrobiales bacterium
TCGGCCTCCTCCACCGAAACTTCCGCCGCCACCGCGATCAATGCCGCCGAGGCTGTCGTGCCAGATCAGGATGACTGGCAGCTCACAGATGAATTCGCCGTCGGTGGAGTGCCAGGCGCGGTTATTTCCGCGGATGGCTCGGCGTGGGTTCTGGGCGTTCTCGATGGAACGATCACTGTCGTTGATGCCGATTCCCGCGAGGTGGTCGACACGGTCGCCGTTGGCAACACTCCCACGGATATGGTGATTCTGGACGACGCTCTCTGGGTTGCGAATTATGGCGACGGCACTCTGAGCGTGATCGACATCGTCAGTCGACGACTCTTGACGACCATCCCAGTCGGCGGCGGGCCCCATCGCCTCGCTGCTGTCGACGGATCTGTGTGGGTAACGAATGCTGACGTGGGCACGGTTACGGTCATCGATGGGGCGAGCCGCCAAGTCATGAAAACTATCGCGGTGGGTGACACGCCGACGAGCATTCTCGCTCTAGAAGGCTTCGTCTGGGTCTCAACGGCAAGAGATGATTCCGTTGCGGTGATCGCGGTTGACACGTTTCAGATCGTTGACATAGTGCCGGTGGGCGCGGGTCCCCAAAAGATGGTGGCCTCTGGTGACACGATCTGGGTGACGAACTTCTCGGATCGTACGGTGTCTGTAATTGGGTCGCTAAGTCGCCAAGTCGTGGCAACGGTCGAGGTTGGAGGAGCACCAGATGTTCTCCTGGCAGCTGGTGGCTGGGTGTGGGTATCGGCAAGGTCCGATGGAACGTTGGCTGTCGTTGACGCTCAAAGTTACGAGGTCAGCGCCGTTTTCTCTGGCGGAGGCATGGTTACGGACCTGTTCGAGCTGGACGGATCCGTCTGGGTGTTGAGACGCGACAACGGGACGATACAAGTTTTCGACTTGGAGACCCCCGCCGTCACTGACATCATCACCGTTGGAGAGACTGCAGACTCAATGATCAGTATCGACGGAACGGTCTGGGTGACGTTCGATCTCGTCGGGATCAGCTCAAGTGGCTCAGGAGCGATGAGAGTCTTCGAGCGAAAGTAGTTCTTGTCCGACAGGTTCCCGAGACTCTCGTGCAAGCGGTGAGAGCTCACGACCGACCCTACTGGCGCGAACCCTGAACTCGCGATTCGAGACCGCGTAGCTCGGCGGGCGCCACCGAACGAGGTGCAGTATTAGCATCACAGCGAAGACGAAGGGGAATCATGTCGGGATGGGTCGCAAAAGTTGAGCGCGCCGGTGCAAAATCACTGCGCGCTGATGAGAAGGTCATCGCGGCCACGCTCGGTCAGGCTCCCGGCGCGTTTTGGGCACAGGTCATTGGTGCCGGCGTCGGCGCTCTTGTCGGGATGCTGGCGCTGTCGAGCTCGTTGGGCGCATTTGTCGCGGCGGCTGGCGGCGGAGGAATCGGCACTCTGCTCGCACTCCTTGTCATCGACCTGAGAGCCAAGAGTCGGGTCGACGACGATATGGAAAACGAGGCCTCTCAGCTTCCGATAGGTCGCATGATGGTTGCCCTTACCGATCAGCGGATGTTGTTCTTCCACATGACGCCGTTCGTGAACAGTCCGAAACAGCTTCTGCTTGAGATCGACGTTGACGACATGCCAGACGTCAGCCTGTCTGATGGCAACAAGCTCGTCGGATCAATGACGTTCACATTTCCGGACCAGTCAGTCGCGACAACAGAGGTCCTGAAGGCCGGCAAGCCGCAACTGTTCGCTGATGCCGTCTCGGGCGACGCTATGCCTGGTGCAGCGTCACCTGATGGCGCCTAGCGCGATGAGGCTAAGCCTCACCGGTCCGGCTGATTATTCGATGGCGTGAGGCGTCACCTGATGGCGCCTAGCGCGATGACGTAACGCCTCACCGGTCCGGCTGATTATTCGATGGCGTGAGGCGTCACCTGATGGCGCCTAGCGCGATGACGTAACGCCTCACCGGTCTTGGCTAGCGAGTCGGTCCCGTAGTTAGCTGGCGCAGCTACCATTGCCCTGCCAGTGAGGGAGAAACTATGTCCAGATGGGTTGGGAAGGTTGAGCAGCAGGCTGCGAGTTCGCTGCGACGGTCTGAGAAGGTCGTGGCTGCCACGTTTGCACAGGCATCCGGCTCGTTGTGGACGCAGGCCATCGGCGGTGGAGTCGGCGCCGGAGTGGGCATTGTGTTTCTGACAGGTCCGTTGGGATCGCTCTTCGCCGCGGGCCTCGGTGCCGGTCTCGGCGCAACGGCCGGGTTAATTCTCATCACCAAGTTGGCCAGCCGTCGCTCAGGTGGAGGTTCGACCGGTACTGCGGGATCCGCCACTCT
>CAYUOD010000539.1:0-2317 GCA_964446225.1 uncultured Acidimicrobiales bacterium
TCTCTCAGGACGTAGGTCGTGAGCCGTACGGCGTCGGCCTGGTCATAGATGCTGAACGCCGACGGATAGCCCAGCAGGTGAGCGTCGCGACGCAGGATGCGCACACACGCCGAGTGAAACGTGGAGACCCACATCTTCTCGGCGACCGGTCCGACGATGGCGGCCACGCGGTCACGCATCTCTTCAGCGGCCTTATTCGTGAACGTGATCGCCAGGATCTCGAAAGGCGAAACGTTGTGCTCACGGATGAGGTGGGCGATGCGCGTTGTGAGCACCCGGGTCTTACCCGAGCCAGCGCCAGCCACGACCAGCAGCGGGCCGGACACATGCACAACGGCGTCGAGTTGGGCCGGATTGAGTCCGTCGAGCAGGGATGGGGCAGCAAAGTCAGACATGTGGCTACCAATCTACCGACGGGGTGCTGCTCCCCAATCCCGCTCCTCCGCCCCCTCCGGACTGTCGTCGGTGACTCGGGCTGAGACCGACTCACCGACGACGGACCACGCGAATGTCACATTGCGCCGCCCACGAAGCCGTGAAGGGATATGGGGCACAGCGAGAACAGAACACTCAGGAGGTTCGCAGAGCATCACTACGGCGTATTTCGCAGCTCAGACCTCTACTCGATGGGCGTAGACAAAGATCAGATCCGCTCGTTGTGTGCCGGCGGAGTCCTGAGACACGAAACCCGAGGCGTCTACCGCCTTGCAGGCGTGCCCTGGTCCTGGCAGGCCGACCTGCTGGCGTTCTGTTGGGCGCAGTATCCGAACGGATTCGCTTCGCATCAATCCGCCGCCCGGCTCTGGGGTGTATCGGGATTCAAGGGACGTATGGTGCACGTCATAGTGCCAATGCACTCTCGACGAAAACGTCACCAAGCCGGATTCAAGCTGCACGAGAGCCGCAAACTTCCACTTTCGGACCGGACTGTGCTCGACCGAATCCCCGTCACGTCACCAGCGCGCACCGTCGTGGACGTAGCCGTCTACGGCAGTCAAGCCGACGTGGACCATGCCATGGAGTCGATGCAACGCATGGGGCATTGCACGATCGACGACCTCGAGTCCACCATCGCACGACTCGCCGGTGCCGGGCGCAGAGGCAATAAGAAACTCAAGCTCGCACTGGGGCGCCAAGGCGGCAGAGAACAGTTCATCGACAGCAAGAGCAATAGCGATATGCGGTCACGACTGGTGGAAGCTGGACTCCCCGAACCAGAGATGGAATTTCCGGTCATTGCCGAAGGCAGCAACTACTCTCTCGACCTTGCCTACCCACCCAAGAAGATCGCAATCGAGTGCGTCAGTGTGGCATTTCACCTGCGGCAAGAAAGCTACGACAGAGATACGCGGCGGCGAAACGCACTTCTCAACGAAGGTTGGATCGTGCTCGAGTTCACCTGGCAACAAGTACACCATCAGCCCGACGAATGCGTCGCGACGGTCGCGCAGGCACTACGCAACCGGATCGACTACCTTCCTCCGGACTGACGTCGCTCACTCGGGCTGAGGCCGACCCACAGACGACAGACCGCGGAGAAAGCATTAGGCGCCATTGGCCTTCATGAACGCAATCACGGCGGCGGCGAGTTCGGAGCCACGGTCCTCCTGCAGAAAGTGACCGCCGCCCTCAATCACCGTGTGCGGCTGACCTTTTGTGCCGGGAATGCGCTGCTGGAACACGAGGTCTCCTCCACCGGTGATCGGGTCGCCATCACTGAACGCCGTCAACACCGGCAGGTCCAACAACTCAAGTACCTTCCAGGCCATACGGTTCGGTTCAGCGGCTGGATCATCGGGACTGGTCGGCACCAGCGACGGGAAGATTCTGGCGCCGGCCTTGTAGCTGTCGTCGGGGAACGGCGCATCGTATGCGACCATCACCTCATCGGACAGATCAGTCGCAGTCCCCATGGCGAGGACGATGCTCACGACAAAGTCCTCGGTCTCCTGACTGAACTTCTGCCAGGCCAAGAAAGCCTCGCCCGGCTCTCGATCGCCGGTCGGCAACATCGTGTTGGCAACGACATAACGATCGAAGCGCTCCGGATTCTCCGCCACCAGGCGCAACCCGATCAGCCCGCCCCAGTCCTGACAAACCAAGGTGATACCCGACAGATCCAACTCCTCGATCAGGGCGACGGTCATCCAGTCCACAAAGCGCTGGTAGGTGTAGTCCTGCTTCGACGCTGGCTTATCTGAACGACCGAAGCCAGGCAGGTCAGGAGCGATCACGCGATAACCAGCCTCGACGAGTGGCGGGATCATTGTGCGATACAAGTAGGACCAACTCGGCTCGCCGTGCAGCGCCAACACCA
>CAYUOD010000540.1:0-2306 GCA_964446225.1 uncultured Acidimicrobiales bacterium
TGGAAGAGGGACTGCAGTTCTTGGACTGGCTCATGGAGATCATCGATCGGCGCGGAACGCCCGAACGGCTTCAGCCTTTGTACAACGTCGCTGGCCATCACCTGCCGCCAGAGGCCGATCTGAGCGAGCTCAGCGGCTATGCGGGCAGTAGGCCCGTGCGCATTGGTAATGCCGCGGAGGGTCAGGTGCAGCTTGACGTCTTCGGACCGATCGTCGATCTCGTAGCGACGCTGCAAAGTGCGGGCCAGTCGGTGTCGCCTCGCCATCTTGGTCTTGTGGACGCAGCGGTGGGAGCAGTGGCGACCCGCTGGCAGGAACCAGACCATGGCATCTGGGAGGAGCGGACCCGTCCTCGCCACCACCTCAGTTCAAAAGTCATGTGCTGGGTCACCGTGGATCGTGCGATTGCCATCCAAAAGGGCGCGGACCTGGATGTGCCCGACGAATGGGTTGAGTTGCGCGCGGAGATCCACGCGGAAGTTGCGGAGAAGGGATACAACGCACAGGTCGGATCCTTCACTGCGGCCTACGGTGATGCTGACATCGACGCCTCGCTGTTGCAGGTGTTGCTGTCCGGCATGTTTGCACCGGATGACCCTCGTGTGGTGGCCACGGTTACTGCGGTCGAATCACTGCTACGCGACGGACCAGTCGTGTACCGCTACCTCCACGACGACGGCCTTCCCGGGCGCGAGGGGGCGTTCCTGCTGACGACCTCGTGGCTCATCGAGGCATTCCTGTTGATCGGTGAGACCGAGAAGGCTTCGGCACTCTTTGACGAACTTCAAAAGCGTCCCGGTCCCACTGGTCTCATGGCCGAGGAGTACGACCCCTCGAGCGGCCTCGCACTGGGCAATCTGCCTCAGGCCTACTCCCATCTTGGCTTCATCAACAACGCACTGGCTCTTGAGCAGGTACTGAACCGCTAGCCGGATCTGGCCGTGGGGTCTTGCACCGCAATTCGCTGATACACCGAAATCTGCTGAGCCGAGTCAGCGGTCATTGTCCGACCATGCCAGTCGCTCCAACGGGATATCAACGAGAACCCTGCACGCAGGCACAACTCGTCCAGTTGCTTGGGACTGAGGAATCGAATCGACCAGGGCCGCAGGCGGATACCGGACGCTGTGATGTGGATGAACTGCCCGTCGAGTTGTTGCGGCTCTGCGCCCGGTTGGGTCACGCTGAGCACCACGGTGTCGGCGGTGATGGTACGCGGACTCACTCTGGCTGGCTCGGCGTCAGCCTCCGGGTCCGCAACGAACGTTTCAAGTACGAGCAGCCCGTTGGGCACCACTTGCCCGTGCACCAGCTTGAGGCAGCTCAGCTGAGCCGCCTCGGTGGTGAGATTGAAGATGGTGTTGTACGTCGCAAGAGCTAGGTCGAAGGGGCCATCTGGCAGGCCTTCAGCCATGTCTGCGTGGAGTACCTCAAGCTGCTCGGCACCGGGCTTTTGGTGTAGCCGGTTCAACATGGCTTCAGACGAGTCAACGCCAGCCACTCGATGGCCGGCGGCGGCGAGCGCAAGCGCGATCCGTCCTGTTCCAACACCCAACTCAAGCACGGCACCATTTGGAGCCAGTTTCGATACACGCCGCACTGTGGCCTCTACGTCGGTCACGTCCGCGTACCAATCGTCGTACACGTCGGCGAAGCCGTCCCCGTAGCTCGATGCGGTGTATCGATCCATGACCCTATTGTGTCTTGCTTTCAGCAGCCCCGCGCTGACACAGGCGGAGATGCCCGGCTCTCCAGGCTCAGCACCCGCGGGCAGTAGTGTTGCCATGCGTGGGGGACGACTTGCTGCAAGCCCGGTCAGCGCTGGGCATCTTGGACGGAGGACTGCGACTGTGGGTCGTAGGACGTTCCGTGCTGGCCAAGATTCTGCTTCCTGTCGCTCTGGTTGCTGGTGCAGCATCGTTCGCCTTCGGTGAGTACGAGTCGGCGGCTGATTTCGGTTTTTACGGTCGGTCCGGTCTCTTTGTGGTTGTTTTTCTCGTCGGCACGGCCGCCGGAAGTGCGGTGCAGCGACTGAGGCTGGATGGCGTCGACATCACCGTTGGTTCAACGCTCAGGACTATGGCGAGTCACTGGCTCAGCTTTATGGTGAGTCTGGTGCTGGGCGTGGCGACAGTAGTCATGACGCTCATCGGACTCGGCAGTATTACTCAGAACACCGTTGTCCTGGTCGTTTTTCTTGTGCCGCTGTCCGTTTTTGTGGGTCAACTCATCTCGCTCGGACTGGTGGCCACTGTTGTCTGGTCCGGTGAGGCGGGCTGGGTTCGCCGACTCCTGCATATCTCGGC
>CAYUOD010000541.1:0-2301 GCA_964446225.1 uncultured Acidimicrobiales bacterium
GGCTTCGGCAGCGAGATCACATTGCGGGTCGAGAAGCGCGCACCCGTTCCCTGATATGAGATCCGGTGTGATCAATTTGAGGAGCAGCGTCAACTTGACTGAGCGGCAGGCAGCTCGTCAGCGCAATCCGCTTGCTCATCCTCACAGGCGCCCGGCTCGGAGAGGTCCTTGACCTCAGATGGGATTACATTGACATTGAACGCAGAAAAATCTGATTGCCAGGTTCCAAGACCGGCCAGAAGACCATCGCACTTAATAAGGCCGCCATTACAATCTTGGAGTCCCTTTCTAACCTCAAGAGCAATTCTCTTGTGATTGTCGGCAAGAATCCAGGCCAACCCATCTTCAATCTACATAAGCCTTGGCGCATAGTTCGAGAGCTAGCTGGATTGGATGATGTGCGCTTACATAACTTGCATCACTCGTTTGCAAATGTTGCCCCGTCAAGCTGGGTATCTCTGCCAATGATCGGCTAACTTTTGGGGCATACTCAGCCGCAAACAACTGCGCGGTACGCGCACTTGGCTGATGAACCGGTGCGGCGTGCTGGGTCTAGTGTGTGGGATTGGAACTGGTGGCAGAATTGAGTTGCCCTATCGACTCCGTCCGCTGATGGCGTAAGCTGATGTTACCCTGCGAAGTGACATCAACGCGATGGGCCAACGCACTAAATCGCTGGCGCGATAGAGGGCTGGGAGGTTTGGGTTCACCGAGGCGTATTCGTGGGCTGAGAGGGTTCGGTAACGGAATGGGAACGACATTGTCTTGAGAATTGAGGAATCCACAACCTCTTTTCTGACAGGAGCTTCCCATGATCGACAAGACCATCAGTCCGCTACGCGAGCGCATGATCGAAGATATGACCATTCGCGGTTTTGGCGAAAAAACCAAGGCTGATTATATCCGTAACATTAAGAAGCTGGCCGTGTTCCTTGGTCGCTCACCTGATAAGGCAACGCGCGAAGACATCCGCAAATTTCAGTTTGACCTCAGGCAGAACGGTGCTTCAGCGACAACCATGAACTCCGCCGTGTCGGCCCTGCGCTTCTTTTTCAGGATCACCCTTGGCCGTCCAGAGATCGAACTATGGACGCAGTTTGTGCGCGAGGCCAGGAAACTGCCGGTGATCCTCAGTCCCGAAGAGGTCGCTAGCCTCATCGAATGCGCTCCAGGTCCTGGTCTCAAGTACAAGGCTGCTCTCAGCGTCGCCTACGGTGCAGGTCTACGCGCGTCCGAAGTGGTCTCGCTTCAAGTCGGCGACATCGACAGCTCCCGCATGCTGATCCGAGTTGATCAGGGCAAGGGCCGCAAAGATCGATATGTCATGCTGTCACCAACTCTGTTGAAGTTACTGCGCGACTGGTGGTGTCAGACGCAGCCCCAGGCATGGCTGTTTCCTGGACGTGGCATTGTTCAACACATAACGACGCGTCAGTTAAATCGCTGCTTCCATACCGCCGCCGACATGGCCGGCATCGACAAGAAAGTTTCACTCCATACGCTACGTCATAGCTTCGCGACTCACTTGCTGGAACAGAACATCGACGTGCGTGTTATCCAGGTCCTGCTCGGACACGCCAAACTCGATACGACGGCCCTCTATACGCGTGTGGCGACCAGCACGATCCGTGAAGTCATGAGTCCTTTGGATCGGCTTATCAAGACCAACAAAGGTGCGGGATAGTCGGCGGCGATTATGGTCCGTCCATCGTTGGAGGTTGCGGATATCTTCCGCGATCATGGCGGCGCGTGGCGAGCAACCAACCACGGCCATATGAGCCTGATGCAGTTGAAGGTGATGAGTGCCATTGAACGTTGCCGAACAGTGGCGCTCGGAGGCCATGTCGCGCGTTGTGAGAACGGCGCGTGCGGGCACACCGTTATTGCCTACAACAGTTGCCGCAATCGTCATTGCCCGAAGTGCCAAGGCGCAGCAGCCAGAGACTGGCTTTCTGAGCGCGAAGCCGAACTTCTGCCTGTGCCGTACTTCCACGTCGTCTTCACGTTGCCGGGCCAGATTGCCGACATAGCGTATCAGAACAAGCGTGTGATCTACGACCTGTTGTTCAAGGCCTCGGCCGAGACGATGCTGACGATTGCAGCCGATAAAAAGCACCTGGGCGCCAAGATCGGCATCACGTCGGTGTTGCACACATGGGGCTCGGCGATGACCCACCATCCGCACGTTCACATGATCGTGCCCGGCGGCGGTTTGTCGGACGATGTCTCGAGTTGGGTCTCGTGCAAACCAAACTTCTTTCTGCCGTGCGTGTGCTCTCAAAACTGTTTAAGCGTCTCTTC
>CAYUOD010000542.1:0-2299 GCA_964446225.1 uncultured Acidimicrobiales bacterium
GGCGACATCCAGCCCTACCTCGATGCCTACTCCGACCTGAGTGATCTCGCCAGGAGCGAGTGCATCAACGCCGGAGCCGAGCTCACCGAACTTCGTTACGGAGAGAACCCGGCGCAGTCGATCGATCTGTTCGTACCAACAGGCGCGCAAGAAGAAGCCTGTCCTCTGTTGGTGTACATCCACGGCGGCTACTGGCAGCTGCTGTCGAAGCACGAGTCGTTGTTCGCCGCAGCGGATTGCGTTCGCCAGAACATAGCGTTTGCCGCCATTGACTACACGCTGGCCCCCGACGCAACGCTCGATGAGATCGTCGCCGAATCCCGAGCATCGTTGGTGCTCATCGCGAAGTCGGCCGCCTCGCTCGGCGTGGACGCTCGGCAGGTTTTCGTTGCCGGTAGCTCAGCCGGTGCGCACCTCGCAGCGATGGTCGCTCTAGATCAGACTGCGACTCCCAATCTCGCTGGCGTGATCCTCGTCTCAGGAATCTTCGACCTCGAACCTCTCATCGGAACGTCAATCAACGAGGCCCTCGGCATGGACCTGGACGTTGCCAGTCGCAACAGTCCGATGCGCGCTGATCTGGACGGCTTTCCACCGGCGCTCATCGCATACGGTGAAATCGAGACCGACGAGTTCAAGGCGCAGAGCGAGGTGTTCAGCGAACGACTCGACAGCGCCGGCGTGACCACAAGTCGCAGCCTGGAGATCGCTGACCGGAACCACTTCGACGTCATCCTTGATCTCGCCAGCCCGGATACACCACTCGGCAAAGCAGTCGTCGACTTCCTCCATCGCTGAACAGTCGACTAGACCGGTACCGGCTCGGGTCGTAGTTCCTCCAGACCCAGGTCCTCTGGAAGCTCAGGTCGCTCGTTCCTCGCAACAAGCGCCAGCAGCGGAGGCAGCACGACAAGTGACGCGATCAGTGCGAACACGACCATGAGCGCCGTCAACAACCCGAAAGTGGCGAACAAGGGCATGGGCGCAAGGGCCAACACGAGGAATCCAATGGCAGTAGAGGCTGCAGAGGCCAACAGGGCAACGCCAGTGCTCTCCGCGGCGGCGCGTGCCGCGTCGACATGTGAGCTGTAGCGCGATCGTTCTTGCCGATAGCGCTCGGTCATATGGATCGCGTAATCCGCGCCAACACCAATCGAGATCGCACCGATGGTTGCGGTCACGAAGTTGAGGGCGAACCCGAAGAGAGCCATCGTGCCGTAGAGCCATGATGCGACGAGCAGCATCGGCAGTGTCGTCACCAGCGCATAGCGCAATGATCGCAAGCCGATGAGTAGAACCAGGAACACGGCCACAACCGCTATTGGAATTGCAGTCCACAGGGCCCTCGTACTCGCATCAATGACTTCAATCCGTCCAAGGCCGGAACCCGTGGCCGCCACCCTCTCAATGTGTGGCGATTCCTCAAGGACCACAGCGTCGGCCTGGATCTGAGAGCCCGCCAGGTGCACTTTGGCGAAATCGCTGGCATCTGGCACTCGCACGGCTAAGACGGTCGCGTCGTTGCCTCGCTGCTCAAAGTCAATAATCGTGCGAACATCCGCGGCGGTGAACAGCAGATCGCCCGACTGGCTTGGCACTCCGCTTGCAAGGGCGTATGACCACGCGGCGACAATCTGTTCAGAGGTGTCAGGCAACCCGTCCTGGTTGGTGTCCGTGAGGAGAACCCCGGTCGACGCCTGGACCGCGCTGGCTGAGGCAGTGAGCTGACGCAAGACGCTGAGTGGATCGGGATCCTCCAGAGTCAGGGCCCCGTCAACGTCATTGGCGAGCGCAGAGTTGTCTGCAAGGTCCTCCACGAATACAGCCACGGATGCCCAAGCCGCGGGTTCAGTGAGATCGCCTTCGATGAGTATCTGGTTGGACTCGCCGCCACGCGTACCAACATGCTCAGGAATCTTCTCGACACTGACGACGAAGTCAGTGTCGGCGGAGAAGAAGTCCTGGATCTTGAACGAGCCCTCCAGCTGTAGAGCGCCATAGATGGCCACGCCCGTGATCGCCAGAGTCGCGGCCATCACCGGAAGCGTGTGCGACGAAAGGAACGCCACGAATCTTCCAACCTGTAGCCCCACCCGGCTCACCTCATCGGATAGCGTCTTAGTGACGGCTTCCGCCCCCTCGGCCACCGGCTGACGCTGCGCGAAGCGATACGGAACCAGCAGGCTGACCAGGCCTGCAACCACAGTGAGGCCCACCCCAGCTATCGGCGACACGGCGAGTGTAACGATGGCTGCAGCTGCGGCGAGGATTGCCACATTCACCGCCGCAATGATCGGCG
>CAYUOD010000543.1:0-2283 GCA_964446225.1 uncultured Acidimicrobiales bacterium
ACGGTACCCAACTCTTTGATGACGCAGAGAAGCGCTACCTCGACTTTCTCGGCGGGCTAGCGGTGGTCTCCATGGGGCACAGTCGCCCCGAGATCGTGACGGCATTGCAGGCGCAGGCCGAGCAGTTGTGGCATGTCTCCAACCTATTTGGCACGCTGCCAGGGCCAGTACTCGCTGACATGCTCGATGAGCTGCTGGGCGGCGACGGCAAGATCTTCTTTACGAATTCAGGTGCAGAGGCCAATGAGTGCGCGATCAAAGTCGCACGCAAACATGGTGGCTACGGCAAGCACACGGTTGTGTCGGCGTTCGCTTCGTTCCATGGCCGGACGCTGGCCACTCTTCACGCGACTGGTCAGCCTGCCAAACACGAAGCCTTCCAGCCACTTCCGGAGGGTTTTAGACACGCCGAGTGGAACGACGCCGAGGATTTCGCTCGTGTTCTCGATCCAAGTGTGGCTGCCATTTTTGTGGAGCCACTCCAGGGGGAAGGCGGGGTGAACATGGCTGAGCAGAACTTCATGATCGATCTCGCAGCGCTCTGTCATGAGCGGGGCATCCTGCTCATGCTTGACGAAGTTCAGACCGGCCTTGGGCGCACTGGGGAGTGGTTCGGCTTTCAGCACTACGACATCGAGCCCGACGTCGTGACCATGGCGAAGGCGCTCGGCAACGGCATGCCAATTGGTGCGTGTTGGGCAAGGGCGGCGGCCGGCGAGGCGTTTGTTCCCGGCGACCATGGCACCACATATGGCGGGCAACCCTTGGCGGCGGCCGCGGCTCTCGCGACAGTGCGTCTGATGAAGGAACTCGATGCACCCTCGCTGGCCCGCAAGGCAGGCGAGTACCTGAGCGCCAAGCTGTCCGCAGTAGACGGCGTCTCTGATGTCCGTGGTCTGGGCTTGCTACTGGCCTCCGAGCTGACAGCCGATTCCCTGGCTGGACGTACTGCTCCGCAGATCGCCGCAGCGTCTCTTGAGGCCGGGCTTGTCGTCAATGGTGTCACTCCGACGTCCGTGCGCTGGGCTCCGCCGCTCACCGTCTCAGAGGCCGAGATTGATGAAGCAGTACAGATATTTGCCGGCGTGCTCAACGGAGGTACCTGACATGGCCACCAGACATTTTCTCGAAGTGGACGACCTGACACCCGCTGAGCTCACCCAGGTGCTCGACCTGGCCGCGCTGGACAATCCACCGCAGGTACTCGCAGGCCAAGGCGCCGCGTTGGTGTTCATGAAGCCCTCGCTGCGTACACGCAACTCGATGGAGATGGCTGTCCGTCAACTCGGCGGTCATCCCGTGGCCATCGCCGCTGACGAGGTGGGCATTGACACCAGAGAGACAGCGGAGGATGTGGCAAACACGCTCTCGCAGTTCCACGGCCTCATTGCGGCCCGGGTTTTTGAGCACCATGTGCTGGAGCGCATGGCGGCGGTTTCCAGCGTCCCCGTGGTGAATCTTCTGAGCGACTCGGCGCATCCGATGCAGGCCCTCGCTGACCTCATCACGATCCGCGATCATTTCGGCAAGTTCGATGGCCTCACGGTGGCCTACGTCGGCGACGGCAACAACGTGTGCCGGTCGCTCATGGTCGCCGCTGGCATGGCGGGAATGAGTGGACGCATCGCAACGCCACCCGGCTACGACCTGGGCGAGGCCGAGATGGACCATTTGCGCGGCCTGGGAATGCAGATTGAAGCCACACATGTTGCACGCCAAGCCGTCGATGGCGCAGACATCGTCTACACCGATGTGTGGACATCAATGGGCCAGGAGTCTGAGTCCGAGCAGCGCTACCGCGACTTTGAACACTTCACGATCGACAAGCAGTTGATGGCTGCCACGCACGGCGACGCGGTGCTTCTTCACTGCCTGCCAGCGCACCGTGGCGAAGAGATTTCGACTGAGGTGCTTGAGGGGCCACAGTCCCTCGTATGGCCTCAGGCTCAGAATCGCATGCATGCAGCTCGTGGGTTGTTGGCGTTTCTGCTGGAGAACCAATGACCAACAAGGCGCAGCGACAGCACCGCATTGAGCGCTTGCTCAGCGAGCAGACCGTAACGAACCAGGGGCAGCTCGTCGTTGCTCTCGCGCTCGACGGCATTGAGGCTACGCAGGCCACGGTTTCCCGTGATCTAGATGAGCTCGGCGCCGTGAAGATCCGCACAGGTGGTGGTGAGACGATCTACGCCATTCCCGAACTTCCGCATCACCACATGATCCCAGAGGACCACATGCGCCGCGTGCTCAGCGACTGGGTCGCTGACGTCAACTATTCGGCCA
>CAYUOD010000544.1:0-2277 GCA_964446225.1 uncultured Acidimicrobiales bacterium
GGGCGAGGTAATCGCCTCGACCTTTGACCGACCGCGCGATGAGCACACACAGATTTCCGAGCTCTGTATCGAACGAGCAAAGCGGCTTGTCGAGCAGGGCAAGGATGTCGTCATCATCCTCGATGGGATCACCCGCCTGGCTCGTGCATACAACCTGGCAGCGCCGTCCACCGGACGGATCATGTCCGGTGGTGTGGATTCGGGTGCGCTCTATCCGCCGAAGCGATTTTTTGGTGCGGCCCGCAACATAGAAGAAGGTGGCAGCCTGACCATTCTGGCTACCGCTCTTGTGGACACCGGGTCCAAGATGGACGAAGTCATCTTTGAGGAATTCAAGGGCACAGGAAACATGGAACTGCGCCTCGACCGCAAGCTGGGCGAGCGTCGCATCTATCCAGCCATTGACGTGGACGCCTCTTCAACTCGTCACGAGGAACTCTTGTTTGAGCGCAAGCAACTCAACCAGGTCTGGAAGCTACGCCGGGTCCTCCAGGGACTCAACGGCGACGGTGATGGTCGTCCCGGAGCTGGCCTTGAACTGCTCATCGATCGTATGAAGACTTTCGAGAGCAACGACGAGTTCCTTGCAGAAATCGCGGCGGCTTCATCCTTCTAGTGGCAACCCTGTCTCATGGCACTTGATTCGCCGCGCCTGAAGTCGCTGCGAGTTGCCAAACTCCGCTCGTTGGTCAAGCAGCACTTCTCAGTAGCTGACATAGAGGCAACACCTTCGCCCAACGGTGCAGTCGCGCTGGTAGACGGCAAAGCGTTTGCACTGCTGGAAGCTGACTGCGAACTCGGCCTTGGCGCGGCGTTGGCCTTCGCTCTGAGCCGGGACGCAGACTCGCTGCACGTGCTGAGCGTCGAACATGCTGGGCTGCTCGCCCGCCAGGCAACCTATTTCGACTATGAGGTGCTGGTCTCAGAGTTGACGGACACAGATCTGGTGGACGTCCAACCTGCGCTGTTTATGGCCGAGGTTCCCGTTGATGAATCAGCGCTGGGTTTTGCGAGTGTGATTTCTGCTTCGGGTGCCGAGGTGATCGTCGAGCATGGCGTCATGCGTGGCGAGGTCATGGGCCTTGAGGTTGCACGGGTCCTGCCTGACGACGGTGGCGCTCGACTGGAGGTCGGCGTCGGACGAAACGATCGTGAAGCGTTTTCGATGCTGTACCAGCACATGTCGGCAGACGAAGCGCTCGCGAAGGTTGTGGCTACGGTTTCGCAGCACCGCGCGCCCGGTGCTGAGAACCATGCGCTCAATTTGATGGCGGTTGAGCGTTGGCTCAGGGCGATCCTGATAGCTGATCCGGCGTTGGCCGGGGCTGCTGAGCTGTCTGCGCTGGCGCCAATCTTGCCTCGGCCCTTTGTTGACTCAGCGGGACCAGCGGCTGCTTTGGGACTGGACCTCGATGGCGCAGCTGTGGTGGCGGTCTGCTCGGTCGGCATAGACCTCTCATTGGTCCCTGTTGCGGCCGATCTGAGAGCCCGTACTGGCGGTGACCCAGCGCTGCAGATCGTTCTGCCAAGGCGTGATGTCCACCCGATGACAACCTGCCTGCTGGGTCTCATGAGCAAGGACTATCGCGTCAGCCCTATTGAGGATGACTGGCGAGATCGGGGCCTCGGCTCCGCAGCGGTACGCTGAACTGGTGCAGGACCGACTCCAAAACCTCATTCTCGAGTACGAGAGTGTGTCTACTCAGCTCATTGATCCCAATGTGGTGACCGACCAGAAGCGCTACATCGAGCTGTCCCGTCGTTTCAAGCATCTTGAGGCGATTGTGGGACCTGCGCGGGAGTCACTGCAGATAGACGATGACATCGTCGAGACCAAAGAGATGCTCGTGGACGCGAGCGGCGCTGAACGCGCGGAACTCCGTGAGATGCTCGACGAGTCGACGGCCCGTCAGGCAGAACTCACAGAAGAGCTGAAGCTGCTGTTGCTACCGAAGGATCCCAACGACGGTAAGAACGTCATCGTTGAGATACGTGGAGCAGAAGGTGGCGAGGAAGCGAACCTGTTTGCGCGTGATCTCTATGAGATGTACCTCAGCTACGCCTCGAACAGGGGTTGGAAAGTGGAGCTGCTCGGATCTCATCCCAGTGACATGGGAGGAGTACAGGACGTTGCGTTCATGTTGAAGGGCGAGGATGCCTGGACGCGGATAAAACATGAGGGCGGTCCCCACCGGGTGCAGCGCGTTCCCTCCACCGAGTCACAAGGCCGCGTGCACACCAGTTCAGCGGCGGTGACGGTGTTGCCAGAAGCTGACG
>CAYUOD010000545.1:0-2270 GCA_964446225.1 uncultured Acidimicrobiales bacterium
GATGCGACCGTTGTCGATGTTCAAGAGGCCATAGATGCCCGACTGGGCGAGGGGATGTCGAACCGCGATATTGCGCGGGAGGTGGCCGAAGAGACCGGCTGGGCGCGCCGAGCGGTCTACGAGCGCGTGATCAGGTCAGCTCGCCCGTAGGATCTGAAACGGTCTCACGATCGAGCAGTACTGCACGATCGTGTCTCGCTCGACAGCCGGGAGCTCATCGAACCTGCAGCCAACGCGCCAGCGGCTGAAGACCTGGTTCGGAAGCGAGCTCCGCACGGTTGCACCGAGCACCATCTCCGAGATGCCGCCGTCCAGATGAGGCAGCCGAATCGTCAGTTGGACCCGGTCACCCGATGCCAGCCTTTCGGGCGTGACGAACGAGGCCCCTGATGGTGTGAGGTCTTTGAGCTTTACAAGCTGGTGATTCGCGAGAGCAGGCTGGGCCATCTCGGTGCGATAGTGCGCCCGGTGCTGCTTGCGGCGAACAAATACACCGAGAACGCTCAGCGAGCCGCGCAGGAAGCGGAATCCAACCAGCAGAACGAGCGAGAGGGCGAGGCCCGTCTGCGTGTTGAGCGGTCGTCCCAACAGTGCATCGGCCATACGCAGTATGAGCGCAATCTCCAGCAAGGCGGTGAGCGCGGTGAGCAGCCTGAGTTGGTCGATGACGCCGAATCCTCCGCGGTCAACGCCGGTGCGTTCAACTGGACGAAAGCGTCGGCCTCCGACCATGAACACGTTGACGAATGCCCCACACATAGCCTGCATGGTGAGCAGGTCCCGGTGGAACAGTTCTCGGCGGCGAACATGGCCTCTGCCGAGTTGATGGTAAGCCTCGCTGCTCAGTACGTACCAAATGCCGAAGCCAACGAGGAGCTGCTCGGCGGAGGCGTGGAACGGTAGCGCTGCGGTCAGCAGAACAAACGAAAGCACCAGGAATTGTGCGAGCCGGTAAACACCGGACAACTGCTCGACCATTGGCTGGAGGTAGACCAGGCGCTGCGCTCCGGTGAGTCCTCTGTAGAACAGTGGATTCTTTGCTGAGAACGCGATGGCAAGTTCGCCACGCGCCCAACGTGCTCGCTGGCTGAGTAGGGCCCGGAGGTTGTGTGGTGCCTGTCCTTGCACCATCACCTCAGGGTGGAATGCACCCTTCCACCCCTGCGCGTTCAGCGCCATGCTTGAGGCGAGATCGTAGGTTGTGGTGTCGGTGCTTAGGCCGCCGATGGACGTGAGCGCTGAGCGGCGAACGAGCGAAGCTGATCCTTCCCACACGGCCGCAGCGCGGGCGTGGCGGGCGGGCGCGAGGACCTGATTGTGGAGCGACCGCTCGTGGGAGTCCTCATGACGATGCAGGACAGAGTCGCGGTTTGCGAATTCGATCGGCGTCTGCACGAATGCGATCTTGGGATCAGTGAAGTAGCCGACGAGAGCGTGCAGGGTGTCGGGCATCGGCACCTGGTCCGCGTTCAGCATGAGCAGAAGATCGCCCTCTGAGTGTGCCAGGGCAAAGTTGAGGAGTCCGGCGCGAGCGTCCTGCGGGTGGGATCGGAACTGATATTCGACCCCAAGCTCTGTTGCCAGATTGCGCATCTCGTCCCGGTTGGAGTCGTCGAGGAGGTAGGTCGTGTGCGGATAGGTGATGCGGGAAGCGCCGAGCAGGGTGGCGCGCACGAGTTCGGGGCTCTCGTGATACGTCGCCACGAACACGTCTACGGATACGAGCGCGAGGACCTCAGGCACTTCGGCTTTGGGCAGGTGCCAACTCACAAACGCGAGCAGTGCAATGCGTATCCACGCGTATATCTCAAGGGCCAGTACCGCAGCGAACAGCACCAGGTTGGTTCCGTCCCGGGAGAAGCCGATACGCCAGCCAAGCCAGGCCAGGCCCCAGCCCAGTGCCAGTGCGGTTATTGCGTGGATGCGAAGTTTCTGAAGAGAAGAGTCAGACTCTGTCATTTTCACCATTGTTGATTACCGTCGGCCACCAGAACCCGCACACAATGGCCATGTGAGTTGTTTCGATTCTATTCGGCAAGAGTCTCGAGAAGGTCGTCGGCAAAGTGTCGCGCATCGTCGGTCAGCAACCTGTTGCACACGACGCGCACCCCGGGAGCTGAGTCGATGCGGCACCGCAGGCCTGGCGAAACTGCCCACCCCCTCTCGAGCATGGTCGCGACGGTGTGAGCTTCGTTGGAAACCTGGATCCAGAGCGAGATGCCGGACTCGGCGGCCGCTTCGATGCCCCGGTTGTGGAGTTCGGCGAGCAA
>CAYUOD010000546.1:0-2261 GCA_964446225.1 uncultured Acidimicrobiales bacterium
CCAACCCCGGCTACCTCGCCAACCCCGGCTACCTCGCCAACCCCGGCTACCTCGCCAACCCCGGCGGTAACCGTTCCTCAGGCTGCTCATCGTGTTGCACTTGCTGCACTGCTGAAGAGGTGGACACTGAGGCCGACCACGCTGAGCTTCCTGAAGAGACGAATGCTCGCGAAGCATGTTCGCTACCAGACGTACTGGCTGGGCCAACGGCCAAAAAAGTAAGGGTCTTGGTTCTCGACACCTCACGCATTAGCAGTCAGGCCGAGCCGAGCGGCGGTTCAACGGCTGGCGCGATCGCCAGTGCCGATAGCGACGGTAACGGCCTGGTCGACCCCGCTGCTGGCCACGGCATGTTCGTGTCGTCCATCATTCAACGTCGCGCTCAGTCGACCTCGGTGAGGCTTCACGATATTCTCGGATCAGGACTGGGAGAGATAAAGCAGGAAACGCTCGTGCGCTACCTGGAGGATCGCGCCACCGAGATCGAAGCCGGCACCGAAGACTTCCAGATCATCAACATGAGCTTTTCTGGCTACACCGAAAACGATGTTGCTCCTCTGGGTCTCACCGAGGCGATCAAGCGGTTGTCCGATCAGCACGTACTTGTGGTGGCTTCTGCGGGCAATGAGGCATCAGCTCGACCTGCCTACCCAGCAGCAACAAGGAAGATCATCGCCGTAGGAGCGCTTGCAGGCAGCAACCCCGCGGCGTTCACAAGCTTCGGACCATGGGTAGACGCCTGTGCACAAGGCGTAGACATCGTCTCCACCTTCCCGAGCTTCACCGACGACTCCGGAAAGACTCACTTTGCCAGCGAACTGGCGTCGTGGAGCGGGACCTCGTTCAGCGCGCCACTCGTGACGGCTGCCCTAGCTCGTTGTATGGCAGCAGGCAACAGTGCAGAAGAGGCAGCAGCCGGGCTCATCTCAGATCCACGCCTGTTCCGTTTCCCGGGCCTCGGAGCCGTGATCAACCTGCTGTAGGTCACAATCCCCGGGGAAGCGTCACCTGATTACGAAATACCGGATCCAGCTACGCCTCCCACTCATCCGACGGCCACCTGACGCTCGGGTAATATCTGCCCATGTCCGAGCACAACCGAACCCGATCCATTATCACCGAAAGGGTGCTCCTCGGACCCGGTCCGTGTAATCCCTATCCCGAAGCAACGGCCGCTCTGAGTAGGCCGATGCTCGGACACATGGACCCCGAATTCATCGCCCTGCTTGATGACACCAACGCCCGTCTGCGCGCCGTGTTCAACACAGACAACGAGTTGACGTTTCCGGTGAGCGGTACGGGTTCAGCGGGCATGGAGGCCGCCTTCGTCAACGTCATCAGGCCCGGTGACGTCGCGGTCATCGCGGTGAACGGCGTCTTCGGTACACGCATGTGCGACGTCGCCGAGCGCTGCGGGGCAGAGGTAATCGCCGTGCACAGCGCTTGGGGTAAGCCCGTCGACACAGCCGAATTGCTGGCGGCGCATCCAAACCCGGCGGTCATGGGACTCGTCCATGCAGAGACCTCGACCGGCGCCCTCAGCGACATTGCGCCGCTGGCGAACCGCCACGAGGACACGCTGCTGATCCTTGACTGCGTCACTTCGCTCGGCGGGATGCCCGTGCGCATCGACGACTGGGGCGTCGATATCGCCTACAGCGGAACCCAGAAGTGCCTCAGCGTTCCACCAGGATTATCGCCATTCACGGTGAGCCCCAAAGCGGTCGAGCGCATCGTCGAGAAGCCCAGGTCCTGGTATCTGGATCTGAACATGATCGCCAAGTACGCGTCCGGATCTGGCGGCAGGGCTTATCACCACACCGCCCCGATCTCGATGATCTTCTCTCTTCACGCCGGACTCGGACGCATCCTCGATGAGGGCCTCGTCAACGTGTTCCAGCGCCACGCGGACTGCGCCGAGAGCGTGCAGGCCGGGCTCATGAAACTGGGCTGCGAGTTGTTCGCTGAGGAAGGGTCGCGGCTCAACAGCCTGACTTCGGTGTGGGTACCCGAGGACCGCCTCCCAAGCGGCGCCTCAGAAGCCGACATCCGCAGCGCTCTACTCAACACCTACGGCATCGAAATCGGCGGGGGACTCGGCGAGTACGCCGGCAAGATCTGGCGCATCGGCACCATGGGGCACAACGCCCAGCCCCGCAGCGTGCGCACCCTGCTTGGCGCACTCGAAGAATTGCTCGACTAGTCTTGCCCTCGGCCAACCACAGGCTGGGAAGCGTCGGCTCATCCGATATGACGTAATC
>CAYUOD010000547.1:0-2254 GCA_964446225.1 uncultured Acidimicrobiales bacterium
ATGCTTGCGCCAGATGAGCCAGAAGAAGAGGTCACGAAGCTCGTTCGCAAGAAGTCCTTCGTCGCCGAACGCATGTCAGCAGAGGCCGCTCTGGCACGTATGGAGCTCCTCGATCACACCTTCTATCTGTTCGCCGATACCGAGACCGGCAGGCCCGGAGTTGTGTACCGGCGAGAAGATGGTGACGCAGGCGTTATCGATCTTCAGGAGACTGGCTGAGGAAGGCTGCTTGAGCAATCCATCGTTACCTGGACCGGTAGGCTGGTTTGACCATGGCAGTTTTCAGTCGACTACTTCGAGCAGGTGACGGCAAGCGTCTTCGCGCTCTGCAAGGTCTTGTTCCAGACATCAATGCGCGTGAACCAGAGATTCAACGACTCTCTGACGAAGCTTTGCGTGCTAAAACGGCGGAATTCCGCCAGTTACTCGACAACGGAGAGGAGCTTGATGAGCTTCTCATCGATGCCTTTGCGGTCGTAAGAGAGGCCGCAGTACGGGTTATCGGGCAGCGTCATTACGATGTCCAACTTGTTGGCGGTAGCGCTCTGCACTTTGGTTGGGTCGCCGAGATGAAAACGGGCGAGGGCAAGACCCTTGTGTCGACGCTGCCCACCTATCTCAACGGCCTCACGGGCAAGGGCGTGCATGTCATTACGGTCAACGATTATCTGGCCCGGCGAGACTACGAGTGGATGGGCTCTATTCACCGCTGGCTGGGCTTGGAAATGGGTCTCATCATTCCCGGCAACGACGACGCTGAGACGAAGCGAAGGCACTACGCCGCTGACATCACCCACGGTACAAACAACGAGTTTGGATTCGATTACCTGCGTGACAACATGGCGGTTCGCAGTGACGACAAGGTTCAGCGCCCGCACAACTTCGCGATCGTTGACGAAGTCGACTCAATTCTGGTTGACGAGGCCAGAACTCCGTTGATTATTTCGGGCAAGCTGACCGAGGCAGCAGCGCTCTACACACAATTTGCCAAGATTGCCGCTGGCCTAAGGCGCGACCGTGACTACGAAGTCGATGAGGAGAAGCGCACCGTTTCGACGCTGGACGAAGGAATTGAGAAGGTTGAGGACGCGCTCGGACTCGAGAATCTTTATGATTCGGTCTCCTCGAACCTCGTGCATCAGCTTCTTGCGGCACTGCGGGCCAAAGAGCTTTACCGACGGGACAGGGACTACGTAATCGCCGACGGCGAGGTGAAGATCGTCGATGAATTCACCGGCCGAATTCTCGACGGACGTCGCTGGTCCGAGGGACTGCATCAGGCCGTGGAGGCCAAAGAGGGCGTCAGGATCAAAGAAGAGAGCCAGACGCTCGCCACAATCACGATTCAGAACTACTTCCGTCTTTACGACAAGCTCGCAGGCATGACGGGTACGGCCCAGACAGAGGCTGCAGAGCTGCACGCAACCTATGGCCTGGATGTCGTACAGGTGCCAACGCATCGTCCCCTCGCTCGCCTGGATCAGGGCGATCTGATCTACAAGACAGAGATGGGCAAGTTCGACGCCGTCGTGGATGACATCATCGAGCGTCAGGAAACAGGCCAGCCGGTTCTCGTTGGCACGGTGTCGGTTGAGAATTCCGAACTGCTCAGCGGGCTCCTCAACAAGCGGGGCGTGAAGCACAATGTCCTGAATGCAAAACAGCATACGAGCGAGGCCAATATCATCACCCAGGCGGGGCAACTCGGCTCGGTAACCGTTGCTACCAACATGGCTGGACGTGGCGTCGATATCGTCCTCGGTGGAAATGCCGAAGGACTGGCGGAGCGGTCGCTGCATGCCGAAGCGTTCGATGACTATGAGAGCGAAGAGGCACAGGCCCGCTACGAGGTCCTCCTCAAAGAGCACCTTGAGCGCTGCACGGCGGATGGGGACACGGTACGTGAGCTCGGCGGTCTGTACGTGCTCGGTACCGAGCGTCACGAGAGTCGCCGCATCGACAACCAGCTGAGAGGACGCTCTGGCCGTCAGGGCGATCCGGGCGAAAGTCGCTTCTATCTGTCGCTTGAGGATGAACTCATGCGTCTGTTCGCAACTGGCGCCATGAACTGGGTCATGGGCAAGGCGCTGCCTGACGATGTCCCCATCGAAGCCAAGATGGTCACCAAGGCGATCGAGAAAGCTCAGACAACCGTCGAGACGCGCAACGCGGAGATCCGCAAGAACGTGCTCAAGTACGACGAGGTCATGAACGAGCAGCGCAAGGTGATCTACCGGCATCGTGATCAGATCCT
>CAYUOD010000548.1:0-2253 GCA_964446225.1 uncultured Acidimicrobiales bacterium
AAGGAATGGACAGATTTCGGTTGGGCGAGCACACGAGGAGTATCTCGACAACCTCCACAGCTGCGCAGAGGTGGTTCGATCGAGGGCTGAACTGGTGTTTCGGGTTCAATCACGAGGAGGGTGTGGCGTGCTTTCACAGGGCGCTGGTGGAGGATCCGGAATGTGTCATGGCCCACTGGGGTGTCGCATATGCGGCGGGTCCGTTTTATAACTATCCGTGGAGCTACTTCAGTGAAGCGGAGCTTGAGGCCTGCACAGCGCTGTGTTTCGGCCAGGTGCAGGCCGGTCGCAGTTTTGCTAACACGGCGACCGAGTCTGAAAATGCCCTCGTCGAGGCGCTGGCCCAACGATTTCAAGAACCCCACACAGTCGACATGCATGAGTTTGACGACTGGGACGACGAGTATGCGAACGCAATGCGCGGGGTGTACAACACCTATCCAGATGACCACGATGTCATGGCGCTGTTCGTCGAAGCAATGATCAATCGCACTCCATGGCGACTCTGGGATGTGAAGACCGGACGTCCGGCGGAGGGTGCCGATACCGCAGAGGCCCTGGCGGTCTGTGAACGCTCAATCGCGCTCAGTCGTGAACAAGGGGTTCGGCAGAATCCCGCGATACTGCACCTCCATATTCATCTGCTTGAGATGTCGGAGCAGCCCGAACGTGCGCTGGACTCAGCCGACTCGCTCGGTCCTCTCAGCCATGACGCGGGTCATCTCAACCACATGCCGGGACATATTTATGTGCTCTGCGGTGAATACGAGAAGGCGAAGATAGCGAGTGCCGCGGCGATTGATGCTGACCGTAAGTACATGGACTATGCGGGCCCATTCAACTTCTACACCACGGCCAGGTGTCATGACCTTCATCTCATGATGTACGCGTGTATGTTTCTCGGCCAATACGAGGAGTCGATGCTTGCAGCAGAGGAGATGAGCGCCACCTTACGGCCAGAGATTCTCAACAGCGCAGAGGCACCGCAACTGCTGTCCACCCTTGAGGGATACGCGGCTACGAAGATGCATGTGCTCATCCGTTTCGGACGTTGGCAGGACATCGTCGACGCAGCGATGCCTGAGGATTCGACGTTGTACTGCGTATCCACAGCGATGCATCACTATGCGAAGGGCGTGGCTCATGCGGCGCTGAAGCAGTTTGATGCTGCAGAGTCTGAGCGGTGGCTGTTTCGCGAGGCGTGTGGGCGCGTCCCGCCGGAGAGGCGCTACTTCAACAACTTCGCGCTCAGCATTCTTGGCATCGGCCAGGAGATGCTCGCTGGCGAATTGGCTTACCACCGAGGCGAATATATGCCTGCCTTCGAGCACCTGCGTGAGGCGGTACGCATCGACGACGACTTGTTGTACAACGAACCGTGGGCGTGGATGCATCCACCCCGCCATGCCCTTGGCGCGCTGCTCTGCGAGCAGGGGCACTACGTCGAGGCCGAGGCTATCTATCGGGCAGATCTGGGCCTGGACCACGCGATTCAGCGCTGTGCACAGCACCCGGAGAATGTTTGGAGCCTCCTCGGTCTCATCGAGTGCCTCGAGGTCCGAGCTGACAACAGCGAACTCTCTGCTCTTCGCGCACGTCTCGCGACGGCAATGGCCAAGGCCGATGTGGCGATTACGTCGTCGTGCATGTGTCGGGCCAAGGCAGTCGAACAATCGTGATCGCGTCTCTGGGGATGTATCAGCACCCGGGTCTCGTTGACGCTCATCGGCGGTACTGGTCACTCATCCGCGACGAACTTGTGAGCGTTGGTATCGAGGCACCTGTGGAGCTCTCGCAGGACGTCGAAGAGTTCTCGGTATGGGCAGACCCCGAACTGGTGTTCAGTCAGACCTGCGGCATGCCCTACCGGCTGTGGCTCCATGAACGAGTGGGCCTTGTGGGCACTCCGGACTTCGGCGTTGAGGGGTGTCCGGCCGGCTATTACCGCAGTGCATTGGTGGTTCGGCGGGACGATCCGCGCGAGAAACTCAGCGAGTTCAAGGAGGCAGTCTTTGCTTTCAATCAGACGTACTCACAGTCGGGGTTTGCCGCTGCATACGCGCAGAGCAGCGCGGAGGGTTTCTGGTTTGCTCGGCGCATCCAGACCGGAGGACATCTCGCCTCCGGCAAGGCCGTGGTCGAGCGACAAGCCGACCTGGCATCGCTTGACGCGGTGACCTGGAGGATTATGCAGGCCCATGAAGCGATGGTGCAGGAGTTGCGCGTCCTTGAGTGGACTACGCCGACACCGGG
>CAYUOD010000549.1:0-2251 GCA_964446225.1 uncultured Acidimicrobiales bacterium
TTGAGGATGACCCGTATCGTGAGCTTCGGTTTTTCGATGCGCCGGCACCTTCGATCGCTGAACTGGGAGACCGCGTCGTACGTATTGGAACCGTCTCGAAGACCCTGGCCCCTGGACTACGCGTGGGTTGGCTCAGCGGACCTGATGACGTGATCGGCGCTGTTGTGCAGGCCAAGCAGGCATCCGACCTCCACACCGGCACTTTGGATCAGTTCATTGCTTTGGAGTTGTTGTCGGACAATGAATGGTTCCCCAGCCATCTGAGTGCCGTGCGGGACTTCTACCGACATCGGGCCGAGGTCCTGGCCCAGGCCATGAACGATCACCTGGGTGAGCGGGTGGAGTTTCAGCAACCGACGGGCGGCATGTTCGTGTGGGCCCGGCTCACCGGGGGCGCCGACACGACAGAGCTCTTGCAGCGCACGCTAGCAAACGGAGTTTGCTTCGTGCCCGGTCCAGCCTTCGCTGCGACCGACCAATGGACCAACCACCTGCGCTTGTCCTATGTAACAGTTCCAGACGAACAGTTGGACGAGGCCATGAGACGCTTGGCGGAGGCTCTGGGCTAGTTCGTGAGTCGTTTGTCCGCGAGCAGCTGCGCGGCGGCGGACGGCACGATGCTCTGGTCGGCAGCAAGACGCAGAAGTTCTGCGGTCGTCTGCTCAATGGCGAGCACCCGCCGCCTCACTCGCTGTTCGTCGTAGCCGAGTCGCTCGTCGGCAACGTTGATGAGCCCGCCGGCATTGACCACGTAGTCGGGTGCGTAGACAATGCCCCTTGCCGCCAGCCGCTCGCCGTCATCGGACGTTGCGAGCTGGTTGTTCGCCGAGCCAACGATAAGGTCGCAGCCCAACTCGGGAATCGTCGTGGCGTTGAGGACGGCTCCGAGCGCGCAGGGAGCAAAGATGTCGCACTCTGTCCTGTGGATCTCGTCGACGTCGATCACTGACGCCCCCAGCTCCTGAGCTGCTCTGTCGGTCGTGACGCGATTGATGTCGGCCACGCTGACGCGAGCCCCGGCTTCGCGTGCTCGCCGGGCCAGGTTGTAGCCGACCTTGCCAATGCCCGATACCGCTACGTGAAGACCGTCCAGATCCGGCTTGTGGCGAGCATGCTCAAGCGTCGCTCGCATGGCGACGAACACGCCGAGTGCGGTCCACGGACTGGGATCGCCAGATCCGCCATTCTCGGGGCTAATACCGACAACATGCGCTGTGCGAGTTCGGATCACATCCATATCGTCCTGGGTGATGCCCATATCCTCGGCGCTTATGTAGCTCCCCCCGAGCGACTCAAGCACGTCTCCATAGGCAAGCAGGAGGTCGCGGCTTTTCAGCACGTTTGGATCGCCAACGATGACCGCTTTGCCTCCGCCGAGGTCGAGGCCTGCGACGGCTGCCTTGTATGTCATTCCCTCGGAAAGTCGCAGCACGTCTGTGAGTGCATCATCCTCTGATGCGAACGGGTAGAAGCGTGTGCCTCCAAGGCTGGGACCGAGGCGTGTGGAGTGAATAGCCACGATGCCCCGCAGGCCGCTTGACGCGTCCTGGAAATGAATAATTTGCTCGTGGCCCGCGTGGGTCATCCGTTGCAGCAACATTGATGCCTCGGTGCGTTGATAGTGCGATGTGTTCTGAAGAATCTGCATCTCCACCCTATGCGCTGCTCTGGGTTGCATGCTCAGCGTGAATGGGATTCAGCCTGCCTGTCGACCGAATAGCCTCGCCGCATGAGCTTGCTTGTCGTGTACGCCGGCGGAACGATCGGTATGAGCGTGGGAGCGGCCGTCGCGTCTGGCGATATCAGCCTGCGACCGGACCGTGCCTTCGCAGACGCCTTGCGTTCGATGCTGCAGCAGATGAGCGGCGATCCGGTTCCCGATGTCGAGGTGATTTCGGTAGCGGATCCGGCGGACAGTGCCCGTTTCGGGCCGGCCCAGTGGAACGAGATCGGCCAGATCCTCGCGCTGAATCTCGATCGCCATGACGGTGCTGTGGTGTTGCACGGCACAGACACACTTGCGTGGACGGCGTCGGCGCTGGCATTCGCGCTATCCGGACTCAACAAGCCAGTCGTAGTCACGGGAGCACAAGTGCCGCTTGGTGTGGCACGAAGCGACGCCAGCCTGAATCTGCTGGCCGCGGTTCGGGTCGCTGCCGACCCTGGCTTGCGCGAGGTGGTCGTCTGCTTTGGCTCCCGGGTACTGCGCGGTGTGCGTAGCACCAAGGTGGATGCAGACGGTTACGACGCG
>CAYUOD010000550.1:0-2248 GCA_964446225.1 uncultured Acidimicrobiales bacterium
GCGGGCTTCGAGCACATCCGCAGCCTTGAGACGGTCAAGAACAACCACGTACTTATCGGCGAGAAGAGCACCACACCATGATCAACAGGGCCGACACGCTCATCGTCAACACTCTCATCGTCACCATGAACGAACGCCGCGAGGTCATCAAAGACGGCGCTGTGGCAATTACAGGCAACAAGATCTCCGCCGTGGGCAAGAGCGCCGACATCGTCAAAGAATGGACAGCCAAAGAGACCATCGACGGACGTCGTTTCGTTGTCGTGCCGGGACTTGTGAACACACACATCCACATCACGGGCGAACCGCTGACGCGCGGCTACGTGCCGGACAATCTCAGCTTCGAAGAGAACGTCTTCGAATGGCTCATCACGCTCTACTCGGTGTATACGCCTGAAGAAGAACGCCTCTCCGCCAGACTCGCTGCCGTCGACATGCTCAAAACCGGTACCACCACCTTCCTGGAAGCAGGCACCGTCCAGTACGTCGATCAAGTCGTCGACGAACTCGGTAAAGCCGGAATTCGCGGCCGAATCGGAAAGTGGGTATGGGATCTCGTCCCTGTTCCACAGCGCTACCGGCAAACAACCGACCAGGCAATAGCCAACCTTCAACAGACATTGCAGGACTACCGCTCGACCGCTAACGGGCGAATCCAGGCCTGGTCGATCATCGTGGGTCACACCACCTGCTCAGACCCGCTGTGGAAAGCCGCCAAAGAACTCGCCGACGAGTACGACACGGGACTCGGCTTTCACATGTCGCCAGCGGCAATGGATCCCGCTGGCTTCATGCAGGAGTTCGGCCACCGACCGATGGTGCATCTGGCAGAACTCGGTGTCCTCGACAGCAACGCCTGTATGACCCACTGCGTACATGTTGACGATGAGGAGATCGGGCTGATCGCCGCGCACAACGCCAACGTCGCCCACTGTCCGACCACAGCGCTGAAAGTCGCATATGGCATCACACAGATCGGCAAGATGCCCGAGATGGTGCGCCAAGGAATAAACGTCTCGATTGGCATCGACGGCAACAATGCAGCCAACTCCTCTGACATGTACCGGGCCGCCTACCTGGTGGCGGGGCTCTTCAAAGACGCTCGCCGAGACCCGGAGATGTTCCCCGCTGACAAGGTCTTCGAAATGGCCACACTCGGCGGAGCCCGATCCATGGGCATGGAAGATGAGGTGGGATCCATTGAGGTCGGCAAGCTGGCTGACATCGTGCTGCACGACACCGACCGTCCCGAGTGGAGGCCCCTGCTCAACGTGGTGAATCAACTCATCTGGTCAGCTGACGGGCGCAGCGTTCACACCGTATTCGTCGACGGCAACAAAGTCGTCGACAACTACCGCTGCACCACCATCGACGAAGAGAAACTCTACGCCGAGGCGCAGATAGCCGGAGAGGCGATCGCACTCCGGTCAGGGCTTCCGGACAGGATGCCCTGGCCGGTCATATGAGAGACTGAGCAGATGACGCCACATCAGGAGCAACCAACGCGCCTGCTCATGCGGGGCACCGTGGTGACGATGGATCTGCGGCGGCAGATCATCGCAGACGGCGCTGTACTCATCGAGAACGACCTCATCGCAGCCGTCGCTCCCTGGTCCGAGTTGAGAGCAGAGCATCCAGCTGTCCCCGCTCGTGGTTCAAACACTGACTTGATCGTGCCGGGCTACATCAACGGCCATCAACATCTCACGGGTGATCGGCTCATCCAGTCCTCCATACCGGACAATCTTCTGCCCGGTGAGGCTGTCTTCAACTGGGTCATTCCAATCCACGCCGAGCACCGACCAGACGATGATGAGCTCTCTGCCACCCTGACCCTCGCCGAGTCGCTACGCAACGGCATAACGAGCACCTTCGAAGCAGGCACGGTTGCCCACCCGGACCGAGTGGCAGCGGCGGCCAACAAGCTCGGAGCCCGTCTCTGCCTCGGTACCTGGGGCTGGGACATCGAGGATGGCCCCTACGCCTACCCCGTCGATGAGGTGCTGGACCGACAGCGCCAAATGCTCAACCTGAACCTCGGTCCCCTCATCACCGCCTGGGTTGCCCTGGTCGGCCATGACCTCATGTCTGACGAACTCGTATCTGACGCTGCAGCCCTGGCGCGAGCGCGTGGCGTGGGCATGACGTTTCACATGTCTCCGACAAACAGCGACCCTGACTCGTACGTCGCCCGTACTGGTAAACGACCAATGGCGCATCTGCACGACCTGGACGTGCTTGGCCCAAC
>CAYUOD010000551.1:0-2248 GCA_964446225.1 uncultured Acidimicrobiales bacterium
CACACGCTCGCCATAGACACTGGCCATGCGTCCCCTGATTTCGGCGTCGCTGTAGCCCTGCTGAATGAGATCGTCGATCTGGACCCGAATACTTGCGGCGATCGGCGCATTCGATTCCGCGACGCTCTGGCCCTGACAGAACGGACACTGGATCGATTCCTTGAGATCAACGCCCCGCTCAGCCGAAGTCCTCGCTCCTCCGCCAAGCGACGAAGCGATCACCAGGAGCGCAACGGTCAGCGCTCCAATTGCGAGCCACTGCAACCTTCGCCTGGTCAAGAAGTGCTTGCGCTCTTCGTCGCTCACGACTCCTCGATGTACTGAAAGATGATCGATTCCAACTGTGCCTTAGTGGTCGCACCCGCGACGCGCTCGATCACAATGCCGTCGGGCGCGATGATGAAGGACTCTGGTATCGACAACACTCCGAAACTCACCGCAGCGGCGCCGTCTTCATCGAGCAGTACCGGCCAGTCGCCACCGAGTTCTTCCATGAAGGCGATCGAGTCCTCGACGGGCTCACCGAAAGTAACGCTGAGCAGCGTTGCGTTGCCCGTGTCGCCGTAGGCCTCATCGAAGGCAAGCAGCTCTGGATGCTCCTGCCGACATGACACACACCATGAGGCAAAGAAATTCACCACCACGAACTGACCCTGATAGTCGGTCAGAGAAACCTCACCATGCTCGATCGTCTGGGACACCAGACGAGGAGCTGGCTTCCCGATGAGCTGCGAAGCAGCAAGGTCACTGCTTCCACCGATCGCAAGACCAACAAAAATAACGAGCGTCACCGCAGCAACACCGCTGACAATGTAGAGAATGCGGCGGTCAGATTTCATCAGTCAGCCTTCGCGTACTCGTCGGAATCTGCACCGCGTTCAACACTCGTGGTCTCGGTGGTGGCCTCATCAAGATCACCTACCGGCTCACCGTCCTTCTGAGAAGCCTCTCGTGGCCCCGAGAACACACACAGCCCAACGCCGATGGCCATGACCAGCCCGCCGATCCAGAGCCACATGATGAGGGGGGTGACAACAATGCGAAGAACGATGTCCTGGGTGGACTCGGCGTAGGAGCGCTCTAGTACGAGGAAGATGTCTTCCTTGGGATTTGTGCGAACAGCCGGAACAGCCACTGACATTCCCGACACCTTGTACTGCTGATAGCCAGCGACATACTCACCCTCACCGTCGATCGTGACGAGCGCAGACTGTTGGATGTAGGCAGGCTCATCAGATTCGTCGACACCGATGAATTCCACAACGTGTCCATTCACGGTCGCTTTGTCACCCACCTGCATGGTGAACGTTCCCTCTGTGACGAACGCACCGCTGGCAGCAATCGCCACAGAAACCACGACGACGCCAAGGTGTACGACCATGCCACCATTCGTGCGTCCGGTGAGTCCTCTGAAGCCGTGGCTTTTCACCGAGCGGACCAGGCTGCGGCCCGCCGACACACCCGCCATGCCAGCCAGTCCGAAGGCCAGCACGGGGGTAATTCCCTCGGCTCCGAGCAGCATCGACAGCAACGCTGCACCGAGTGCTCCCCAGGCAGGCAATGCCAGTCGTCTCGCGACGGCTTGATTGTTCTTTGCTCCCCACGGCAACAGCGGAGCTACTGCCATTAGGAACAACAGCATCATGCCAAGGGGCACCGCGAAGCGGTCGAAATAGGGCGGCCCCACTGTTAGGCGATCATCATTCAGGAGCTCTACAAACAGCGGATACAAGGTCCCCAGAAGCACCATGAAAGCGAACGCCGAAAAGAGCAGGTTGTTGACAAGGAACGAACTCTCACGCGAGTAGGGAGACGCGATGCCGTCTTCTGAGCGCAATGCATCACCGCGCCAGGCCAGCAGACCAAGCGACACTACGAGAATCAGACCCAAGAAGGACAGCAGCCAAAGTCCAATGCCGCTATCACCGAACGCGTGGACTGAGCCGATGACCCCGGACCTGGTAAGGAATGTGCCCAAAATTGTCAGAGCAAAGGTCGCAATAACAAGAGACAGGTTCCACACGCGCAGCATGCCGCGCTTCTCCTGTACGACCACCGAGTGCAAGAAAGCCGTGCCGGTCAGCCACGGCAGCAACGAGGCGTTTTCGACGGGATCCCAGCCCCAGTAGCCGCCCCAGCCCAGCACCGCGTACGCCCACCAGCCCCCGACAACAATGCCTGCGGTGAGAAAGCCCCAGGCGACAAGCGTCCAGCGGCGCGTTTCCAACAGCCAGCCCTCACCGACGCG
>CAYUOD010000552.1:0-2245 GCA_964446225.1 uncultured Acidimicrobiales bacterium
GAGGCGTAGCGTCATTACGCATACGGTAATGGGCCTACGCTTCCTGTGATTATCTCGCGACGAAGTACTTGGCCCGCGGGTGATGACAGATGATCGCTGAGGTGGTCTGTTCTGGGTGGTACATGAAGCCGGTGCCCTCGTTGACCTCGATGCCGATGCGGTCACATTCCAGCAGCTTGCCGACCGTCTCATTGTCTTCAAGGTCAGGACAGGCCGGGTAGCCCCAGCTGTAGCGCCCGCCGCGGTACTTCTGGCGAAACAGACCCAGCAGACTGTCATCGTCCTCGGTGCCGAAGCCCCACTCCTCACGAATACGGAAGTGCCAGAGTTCGGCGAGCGCCTCAGCCATCTCAATGCCGAGTCCGTGCAGCAGCAGGTACTCGGTGTAGCGGTCCTCTTTGAACAGCTCAGCGGTAGCTTTGGAGACCTCTTCGCCCATGGTGACAATGTGGAACGCCGCGTAGTCAACCTCACCGGACTCGATGGGCCGGAAGAAGTCCGAGATGCACAGGAACGGATCCTTCTTCTGGCGGGGATAGCTGAACCGTGCGATCTCAGATTTACGTTCGGTTGAATCCCAAAGCACGAGGTCGTTGCCGTCTGCATTCGCCGGGTAGTAGCCGTAGACCACCTGCGGAATCAGTAGCCCTGCGGCTGTGGCCTTGTCGAACTCTGCTCTGAAGGTGTGGCGAACGCGCTGCTTGAAGGCGGCGTCATCCTCTCCGTTCTCGGGCCTGTAGCCCCACTGATTCCGGTAGAGGGCGGTCTCGTTGACGTACCTGGCGATCTCGTCGAGTGAGATTCCCCGTACGACCTTGCTGCCGAGAAACGGCGGCACAAAGATCTCGTTGTCGAGAGCCGCTTCGGATGATCGTGCGGGCAGCTCAGCGGCTGGCTCGTCAGTCTTCTTGCGTGCTGGCAGATTCCGACCACCCAGCTCAATGCCGAATGCGTCGTCGGTCTCGCCGGTGCGCTTGAGCTCCATGAGTCGCTCGATGGTGCGCAGGCCTTCGAAGGCGTCTTTGCCGTAGAAGAGGCGCCCGTCGTAGATCTCGCGTAGGTCCCGCTCGACATAGGTACGGGTGAGTGCGGCGCCGCCGAGCAGCACGGGGATCTTGGACATCTCGCGCTGGTTGAGTTCTTGCAGATTGTCCCGCATAACCAGCGTCGACTTCACGAGTAGTCCGCTCATGCCAATGCAGTCGGCGCCAACTTCCTCGGCCTTGGTGAGGATGTCTGCGATCGAGACTTTGATACCCAGATTGTGAACGTCGTAGCCGTTGTTCGTGAAGATGATGTCCACGAGATTCTTCCCGATATCGTGCACGTCGCCCTTAACGGTTGCGAGCACGATCTTGCCCTTGGACGTCTCGCCGTCGAGACGGTCCATGTGGGGCTCAAGGAAGGCCACGGCCTGTTTCATCGTTTCGGCTGATTGCAGCACGAACGGAAGTTGCATCTCGCCAGCGCCGAACAGTTCTCCAACTACTTTCATGCCGTCAAGCAGGATGTCGTTCACGATCTCGAGCGCCGGGTGAGTCTGTAGGGCACGATCCAGATCGTCGTTGAGTCCGTCGCGGTCGCCGTCCAGAATCCGCTGTTTGAGGAGTTGCTCGACAGTCCAGTCTGAGCGGTCTTCGACTTCCTCGGTGGCAGCTGAGACATCTTCGAAGATCTCTAGCAATTTCTGGAGTGGATCGTAGAGACAGTTCCCGGCGTGATCGAACTCGCGTCGGTCATAGACGAGATCGAGGCAGACCTGACGCTGCTCTTCTGGCATACGGCTCAGCGGCATGATCTTCGACGCGTGCACGATCGCCGACGTCATGCCTGCTTCGTGGCATTCGTGAAGGAACACCGAGTTCAGGGCGTGACGGGCCGAAGGCTTGAGTCCGAACGAAATGTTCGACACGCCAAGTGTCGTGTAGGCGCCGGGGAGTTCCTCATGAATCTGCTTGATGGCCTCGATGGTGGCCATACCGTCGAGGCGCAGATCGTCATCGCCAGTGGAGAGCGGAAATGTCAGGGCGTCGAAGATGAGATCGCCTGGTTCAAGGCCGTACTTGTTGATGGCGAGGTCGTGGAGTCGCCGCGCGACCCGCATCTTCCATTCGACATCGCGGGCTTGTCCCTCTTCGTCGATGAGCAGGCAGATGACGGCGGCACCGTATTTCTTCGCGAGTTTGAAGATCTGGTCGCAGCGTGAACCTTCCTCTTCACCGTCTTCGAGGTTGGCCGAGTTGAG
>CAYUOD010000553.1:0-2242 GCA_964446225.1 uncultured Acidimicrobiales bacterium
ATAAACTTGCTTCCCACATTATGGGACCGTACTCTCTGGATGTGGAACAGATTGTAAGCGGTGTCGGCGTTCTCGACAAGTCCCTCAACATCCTGGGCGCCCTCGAACAAAGTCCCTGTGGGCTGGCAGAACTCACGGTCAGAACCGGCCTGCCCCGGGCCACAGCACATCGGTTGGCCGTTGCGCTTGAACAGCATGGCCTTGTACGGCGTGACGGACGAGGCGACTTCTGTCTCGGTCCCCGGCTGCTCGGATTTGCCCAGGCGGCCCAGGCGGCACTGCCTCTGGCAGAGTTGGCTGGGCCCATCCTCGAGGAACTGCGCACCGCCACCAGCGAGAGCGTGCAGCTGTTTGTACGTGAGGGCGATGTGCGGGTCTGTATCCGTTCGCTGGACTCGCTCCACGAGTTGCGCACCATAGTGCGCCCCGGCGCTCGGCTACCCCTTGGAATTGGCTCCGCTGGACGTGTGCTCGCCGGAGAACAGACCAAGACCGGCTGGATCGCAACCGTTGCAGAACGCGCTTCAGGAGTCGCATCCGTGAGTGCAGCAGTACCCGGAGCTGATGGGGCTTCCATCGCCGCCGTAAGCGTCTCAGGACCCATCGAGCGGTTGGGTCGCTCACCCGGCAAGCAGCATGGCGCGGCGGTCGTAGCCGCAGCCCTGGAGCTGAGTCGCAGAATCCGCCAGGTCTAAATACGGCGCTCGACTGACGCCAGTGCGTCGGTAAAAGCGGGTACGAATCGTTCTGGGTGGGTGACGCAAACGGGATGTCCGCCGTAGACGGTGTGCAGCGTGGCACCTGGAATCCTGCTGTACAGGTCGGCCTGGCGCGCTGGGCTCACGATGATGTCTTCTGTGGTGAGCACGGTTGCCGCGGGAATTTCGAGTCCCTGAATCCAGCGCCGAGAGTCAAAGCGGCCGATTTCTCGTCCTGCCTGGATGACATGCAGCCAGTCGTGGCGGGTGACTTCTGGGCTGGCGTGGTCTCTGAGCTCGGCGTCGGTGCGCTTGTTCAGGTAGCGCGTGACCGCCTTTGTGCGCAGGTCGGCTGGCGTAACACGGGCAAGCGCACCAATGCTGGTGAGTCCGCCAAACAACATTCGTTCGCGCGGCGTGTCGTTGAAGGTCGCGCTCGTAGCGCACAGCACGATGCCACTGCAGCGTTCGTAGTGGCGGCGCCAGAAGAGCTGTGCCACTGCTCCGCCCATGGAGTAGCCAACGACGATGACCTTGTCGACGCCCAAACAGTCGAGTGCCATCGCAGCGTCGTCGGCGCAGTCTTCAAGACGGAACCGTTCGTTCGTGCGAAGACCTCTACCGTGGCCGCGCATATCGATCGCGACGAATGAGTAGTTCTCTGAGAGAGCTCCGTAGCTTGTGGACCAGTTCAGGTCACTCGTGGCTGTCCATCCGTGCAGCAACAGCAATGTCGGCATACCGGGACTGCCCTGGTGATAGCGCACGAAGGTGGAACCCCGGGTGCCGAGTCTGAGATGCCTGCCCGCGGGGCTGATCATCCGCGTGAGGGGAGTTGGCGCCTTAGTGGGCACGAGTCGTCGCGCCTAGACCGTAATTGCGACGATCTCTACAGACATTTCTCCCGCAGGTGACTCGAACGAAACCGTGTCGCCGATGCGGGCACCGTTCAAAGCAATGCCCAGTGGCGATCCCGGCGATACGACGGTGAGCCCGCCGACGCGTTCTTCTATTGACCCGAAGAGCAGCGTCTCTGTGCCGTCATCACCCTGGTAGCGGATCTCCACCTGGTTTCCGGTGCTCACAGAGCCTTCACCTGAGGAAGCCACGATGGTCACGTCTTCAAGGAGCCCGGCGAGCTGACTAATGCGCGCCTCCATCTTGCCCTGCTCTTCTTTGGCCGAGTGGTACTCAGCGTTCTCCGAGAGGTCGCCGTGCAGGCGAGCCTCTTCGATTCGCGCCGCGATGTCGATGCGGCCACGGGTGCTGAGGTCTTGGTGTTCATCGCTCAGACGTTCGAAGGCAGCCTGTGAGAGTTCGTTCTTTGCTGTCATACCTACAGAATAGGGCGTGCGGAGCCTCAGGAGATATCGTTGGCTCTGATAGCTGGAGTTTTGATCATCAGCTATGGCGCGACAAACCAAGGAAGTGGAAGTGACACACAGAGTTGCCGTGATCGGCGGAGACGGCATTGGGCCAGAAGTGACCGAGCAGGCGCTCAAGGTCATTGCTGCTGCCGGGGTGAAACTCGATACCACCGACTA
>CAYUOD010000554.1:0-2240 GCA_964446225.1 uncultured Acidimicrobiales bacterium
GGGCAGTTGATGTCGGCGAATACTTCTACGACCGTGCTCATGCGTCTCCTTGGGCGGGGCCCTTTCGCTGCGTACATGCTATTGCCTAGGTAAACGTTCGAGATCCCGCGAGCGTGCCCCGAATGCGCGAGAAACCTTCCGCGGAAGACAGAACGACCGGTGAGGCGTTGTCTGATAGCGCTCAGCGCTATCAGACAACGCCTCACGTTTTGAGCCAGGGATGTAGCCAGCAGTAGTAGGCGCGGCGGTACCATGCGCCATGAGTTCTGATGGGGTTGGAGCAGAGCGGCAACGGGTGTCCCAGGGGATGGCACTGGGCACGCTGGCAGTACTCATGTTCTCGTTCTCGCTGCCTGCCACGAAGGCTGCGGTGCCGGTGTTTGGGGCTTGGACAGTGGGCATTGGTAGGGCGGTGGTCGCGGCAGGACTCGCCGCCGTCGTGCTCGCGATTACGCGCACGAAACCGCCACCTCGGGAGGTTCGCCGAAGTCTGCTGCTTGTCGCTGGTGGGGTAGTGCTCGGCTTCCCGCTGTTCATTGCTCTTGGGTTGCAGTCCGTGCCCGCCTCGCGGGGTGCGATCGTGGTCGGCATTCTCCCGGCTGTCACAGCTCTGGTTGCGACATTGCGACATGGCGAGCGTCCGAGTCGCACGTTCTGGCTAGCCGCCGGAGCCGGTCTGGCGACGGTTGTGGTGTTTGCAGTTGTTACGGGCTCAGGTGGGCGGCCCGAGCCAGCTGATGGGTTTCTGCTGCTCGCGGTGGTGGCGGCTGCTATTGGCTACGCCGAGGGTGGGACGGTGAGCAAGCAGATCGGCGGTTGGCAGACAATTTCGTGGGCGCTTCTGCTTGCCCTTCCGGTAACCGTGCCCATCACCTTGGCAGCAGTGCTACTCACCGACATCGGCGAGATCACGGTCAAGGCGCTCGTCGGAATGGCCTATGTCGCCGTTTTTAGTATGTTCCTGGCGTTCTTTGCCTGGTACGCCGGAATGAGCAGGGCCGGGGTAGCCAGAGTGAGCCAGATTCAGCTCCTGCAGCCGGTCTTGACGCTGATCTGGGCTGCACAACTGCTGGACGAATCGGTCACTCTTGGCGCAATAGTGGCAGCGACAGGAGTCTTGTTTTCCGTACTCGCGACCGGGCGTGCACCAATTCGTCGGGCACCTGTTTCGTTGTCCAGCGCAGATTCGTCCTCGACCAAGACTGCAACTTGACCGATGACGCGACTTGAGCCCCTCCGGGGAGGGGCTCAAGCGATGACTCAGTGTTATGTGTTGTGACTTCGGGAACGGCTAGCCAAGGGCGACCTCCTTGGACTCCGTGTCACCCAACTGCTCAGTGAGCATGGCTGCGGGGATCGTGTCCGGGACTTCGATTGGGTCCTTCGTCCGTACTGCGATGACCATTCCGCCGCCGGTGAGGATCAGCGTGAGGCCAAGGGCTGCGAACAGGCCTGCGAAAGCCAGTCCCATCTGCAGGGTCGAGTGGGTGACCGTGCCAACTCCGAGTTCGCCGACCAGGCCGTGGACCGTTCCGCTCCAGGCTTGTGACCTCGCGGGGCCCTCAAGTGGGTGCATCCGGTCGTAGTCGGTCCAGTAGCGGCCCTCGCCGGGTACCTCGTACGTGCCAGCTGTGAACAGTTCGCCGTTGTACTCCACGTCTTCGGCGAGTACCACAGTCTGTGTGCCGTGAATCGTGTGTTGGACGATCGTGGCCATCTGGAACATGTACTCAGTTCCGGTGTTGACCAGGGGATCATTGGGATCCAGGTCAGACGCAACAACTGGATACTGCCAGTCCTCGGTGAGGATGGTCATGATGGCGTCGGCACCTTCGGTGGTGCCTCTGTCAATGAGTTGTCCGTCTTCGTTGTAGCTCAGCGTGACGTTTTGCGTCTCGCTGAATGCTTGTAGTGAGTCGTATCCTGCTTGAACCCGTGTGTAGGCAACTCCGCCTGCGATTACGAATCCCAGGCCGATGGCCACTAGCGCGAATCCAAGGATCATAAGCCGCTTTCTCATGAGGCTCCTCCTCGTTCAAGGATTGTGATTCTTTTCACAATCTCTGATTTCACTGTTTCACGAGACGTGCACGGACGCTAGAGTCGGAGTCCCCTACTGGTTGAGGCATTCGAATCAGTTTGGCGGTCATCTTTCCGAGGTGGATGGGCTTTGCTGAGTTGAAGCTGAGGTCTCGCACTTGACCGAAGTTGCTCCAGAGGAGAGCGTGGCCCTTGAGCCT
>CAYUOD010000555.1:0-2239 GCA_964446225.1 uncultured Acidimicrobiales bacterium
CCCGACCGAGGGTATCCACGTCGTTCAAAACTGGAACGTGGTGGATGCGACCGCGCGTCTGGCGCTAGTCGTCGTTGCGGCGGACGTGGGCAAGGTCTGCCGCCAAGCGGACACTGGCGCGTTCTGGTTGTTGGAGAACGACGGCCCGGTGAACTGGGTTCCGATTGCGAGTGCCACGGGCTCTGGTGTTCCCACGTTCGGCGCAGTGGTGATCACTGCCACGACCGAGACGCCCTACGGAAGCATCGCGGCGGCGTTGGCGGCGGCGAACGCTGGTGAGTTGGTGCAGGTTGGACCGGGCACCTACGCGGAGAGCGTGACGGTCCCTGCCGGCGTGCTAATGCGTGGTCTCGACGGCGCCCACATCACGGGCGCTCTGGCCACGGGCACGCGCCTGACGCTCTCGGATGGCGCAGAGGTTTGGGGCTTCGACATCACAGCTCCCGCCGACGCAACTCCAGCCGTGCTCTACGCGGGAAATGCTGGAGCCACCGTTCACGACTTCACGATCTTCGGCGGAGGCGCGGCGGGCATCGGTTTCAAGAACACGGGCATCGGAATCCTATTTGTGGACCGCGCTCGCATGAGCAGCGGCACACTCGGTACGTTTGCGCTGGTCACAAGTGGAAAGCTCCAGGTCAACTCCATCTTCATCGCGGCAGGCACACTGACGACCGTGCTAGAGGCGAGCGGTGGAGGATTGATCGAGGGTGCTGGTGTATGGAGTGCGTTGCCTGCGGTGATCACGAACGGCATGCGTTGCGTCGATGGTTCGATCTCTATCCACGGCGGGCAAATGATCGCTGCCAACGTGTTGCACGTCGTACACGACTCAGCGGACGTAGACATCATCGGCGGCTTCGACTTCGTGGGCTCCTCCTGGGATATTCTCGTCGATCCGGGGGTCACGACCGCTGCCGTTGAAGTACAGTTCTCGGCGCTCAAATCTGCGTTGATCAGTGCTGACGTAGCACAACTCGCTGCGGAATCGTGGGTTCTCACCTATTTTGATGGCACATTCGAGGATAAGGGGGTCCGTGTAGAAGGGGAGTTGAGCGTCGGCTCCGTGGAGAAGCCGAGCGAGTCCGTCTTCGGCGAGGGGGACAGCTACGTCCGGGGCATGGTGGTGCTGACGACTGACGCTACCGCAGGTCCAACCGCAGACGGTGCGAATCTCACGGACGTTTCTGCGGCGGCAGCGAGCGCGGAAGCGAGCACCTTCACCTTCCAGGGCACGGCAGCGGGCCACACGATCCTCATGGGCTCCGAGCGTCAGAACACTGATGGTATCGTGAAGCATTGGGGACACAAGCTCAAGGTCACGACGGCTGCCGTCGAAGTGACCCCCCGCAGCTTCACGTATGAGATCTGGGATGGTGCCGCTTGGGTGTCCATCGGCTCCATGTCTACCCACGCCTCGAAGTTTTACCGCTATGCGGACGAGCACATGATTCGCGCGAACAACTCCGAACACACGCGCTATGGGATCGACCAGAACACGACGTGGGCCACGAAGACGATCAATGGAAAGACGCTGTACTGGTCGCGCATACGTATCAACACCGCGCTGACAACGGCTCCAGTGTTCCAGCAGTTCAAAATCCACTCTAACCGCGCTGAGATCAATGGCGACGGCACCATGACCTACCATGGCCTAGCCCGATTCACGAATACACTCGTGGGTATGGGCAACACCTTCGGTGAGTCGGGCGGTGTCGTGAACTTTTCCCAAGCTATCGGCAACGGCGGGCTGCCTACAGGCTGGAATCACCAAGTCAAGAACTCGCAGTTTAACGGCAACGGTGACGCTATATATTTCCAGTTCCCTCTGCCACGAGGTATCGACACCAGCTTCCCGCTAGGTCTCAAGATGCAGTGGACTCCCACGATTTCATCGAGTCCCACTTCCAATATGCAGTTCATTGCCAGTGTGCTGCCTGTGGAAGTGGCAGGCGTGATGGAAGCGGACCCCGCTGGCGGGGTGGTGCCTGTTGCGCGAACGCTGGCTAACACGGAGTCTTTCACCTTGGACGCCGGGCAAGCCTCTACGGTAGTGGAGAATAGCGTAGACGCCACGAAGATCTTGCAAACCGACTTCGGCGACTTCGACATTTCTGGCTACTACGAGGGCGACATGCTGTTCCTTCGCATTGAGATGGATCTGGATGGCACTCAAAACGCGAACGCCAACGTCTTCTCGATCGAGGCCCACGGTGTCCGGTGGACCCTTGGGGAGCAT
>CAYUOD010000556.1:0-2238 GCA_964446225.1 uncultured Acidimicrobiales bacterium
TGATTGATCGGGAGACTAGCAATGGCTCGTGAATTCAGTACCTCGATGCTCATCAAGGGTGTGCTCTTCGTGGTGCTCGGCCTGTTCTTCTTTCTCGATCAGGCTGGAATTCTGGCGCTGCACCTTGGCCTTGTGGCGAGCGCTATTTTCGTGGTGCTCGGTGTGGTCATGGTTCTGGTCTCCCGGAGAAAGCCGCCGGCAGAGGGCTCTGTCTACTAGCGCCGGATGTCTGCTGGACTCGGGGCAAGCCCACTGCCAAATGGGAAGCACTGGGCGTTTGGCCTGAGTGAGCGCATAGCTTCTAGGCTCCTCGCATGAGTCAACGCACCCGTGATCTTCCCCGCCGATCTTGTCTGGCCGTGCCAGGTTCGAGTCCAAAGATGCTTGGCAAGGCGCCAGGGCTTGCTGCCGACATGGTCTTTCTGGACTTGGAGGATTCTGTGGCTCCATCTGAGAAGGAGGCGGCCAGAGCCAACATTGTGGAGGCGATTAAGACCCACGACTGGGGTGAGAAGGTCGTCTGTGTACGTATCAACGCCTGGGACACCCGCTGGACCTATGGCGATGTGATCGAGGTCGTGGGACAGGCTGGTGACCGTCTTGAGGAGCTGATGCTGCCGAAGGTCGAGAGTGCGGCGCACGTCGTTGCGCTCGATCTGCTGCTCACTCAGCTTGAGCAGAACTGCGGCCTTGAGCCGGGCCACATTGGCATTGAGGCCCAGATCGAAACAACCAGAGGCCTCATCAACGTAGAGGAGATCTGCGCGGCTTCTCCACGTCTTGAGGCGATCATCTTTGGTCCGGCGGACTTCGCTGCGTCTATGGAGATGCCGGTGCTCACTGGCGGCGTCGAGATCCCCGAGTATCCGGGCGACCATTTCCACTATGTGTTCTCCAAGATTCTGATGGCCGGTCGGGCTAACGGCCTGCAGGTCATAGACGGCCCGTTCCTGAAAATTCGTGAGCCGGACATGTTCCGCAAGTACTGCAATCGCACCCGCACGCTTGGTTACGACGGCAAGTGGGCGCTGCATCCCGATCAGGTGGAGATCTTGAACGAGGTCTTCTCACCCACCCAGGAGCAGTTCGATCATGCCCACGCGATTCTTGCGGCCTATGCGGTTGCGACAGGTGAGCAGGGCAAGGGTGCGGTCATGTTCGGTGACGAGATGATCGATGAGGCCTCGCGCAAGATGGCGCTGAAGTTCGTGACCCGTGGTGAGCGGGCGGGCCTGGTTCGCAGCTAATCCTCCGTGAAGCGTCGCTGGGTCCGGTTCGTTGCTCTCAATCCGTGAGGCGTAACTGGGCACGGTATACAACAACCCAGTTACGCTTCACCGCTTTGGGTGGGCTTTAGTGCAGGATGACCGGGAGGTCCTTGGCTGAGGTGATCCAGCGTTGCACCTCGGTCTCAGTTGGCAGGCGGACCACGACCTTGCGTCGCTTGTTGACCTTTTGCATCTGCACGAGGAGCTTCTTGGCGTTCCGTCTGCGGAGGTCCTTGACGCTGTCCACGCCGACCGTTTCTAGAAGATCTGAGTAGCGGGTGTGAATACCCTGGACCCGGATAAGGTCGGCGCGCTTAATCCATTCGAGGATACGTTTCTCGCCGAGGCCGGTGACTTTTGAGAGTTCCCTGCGCCCCTTCTTGGT
Source organism: uncultured Acidimicrobiales bacterium (assembly GCA_964446225.1). Lineage (GTDB taxonomy): Bacteria > Actinomycetota > Acidimicrobiia > Acidimicrobiales > Poriferisodalaceae > CAYUOD01. The sequence continues at coordinate 1,654 of CAYUOD010000556.1, forward strand.
GGCGCCATACTCAAGCAGACGGTCGCTTGAGCGGATGTCAACAGAGGCAAGCATCTGTGCATGGCGCGGGGATATCCCGTCGATGTCGCCAATGCCCGCCATTGTTCCTCCGAATTACTTGTCCGCTAGGAGCCTACGCGCGATTACCTTCAAGCACAGAGTCTCGTCTGCCCCTTCGAATATCGAGAGCACTCTGGCGTCCAGGTAGAGCTGACTGACCCGGTACTCCTCGGCGTATCCGAAGCCGCCATGCAGCTGCATGGCTTCTCGGGTTACCCATTCGGCGGCTTTACAGACGTAGGCCTTGATCATCGAGGCTTCAAGAGCGCCTTCTCCACGGGCCATGAGCTTTGCCACTTCGTATGAGTACTGGCGTGCCGCTGAAATGATGACAGCCATGCGTCCGAGTTTCGCCTGGGTGAGTTGGTAGCTGAGGATGGGTTGGCCGAAGACTTTGCGATCCTGGGAGTAGGCGAGGGCTTCCTCGTAGGCGGCCTGCATTACTCCCACGGCTCGGGCTGCGGTTTGCAGTCGACCGTTCTCGAAGCCGGCCATCTGGAAGTAGAAACCATTGCCGAGGCCAGC
>CAYUOD010000557.1:0-2234 GCA_964446225.1 uncultured Acidimicrobiales bacterium
GAATGACCACGAACGAACGGGGCACATTGGTGGTCTTGGTGACCAGATGCGTGCCATCTGATGAGAAAGTCTGGCGCACGGTGGCCGACGCGAAATCCGGTGTGATCGTGTAATCCCCGTCATGCATCACAAAGTCATAGAAGTGGGAGAAGTATCCAGCGATGTCCTCTTCTGAGTACTGATCAGCTTCCAGGAGCAGCCCGTTCTCAGCGAGCAGCTCGCGGAAACGATCCATGTCCGGCTCGACCACCATCGCCTTGATGAGGTCCTCGAACACCTTGATCTCTTCGGGGCTATATCGGCGCACCAGACCGAAGTCCAGGAACGTCACCTTGCCGCCCTTCTCGAACAGGTAGTTACCAGGATGCGGATCGCCGTTGAACAGCCGTAGCTGGTAGAGACTGCCGAACGCGAAGCGGTAGATCGTCTCGGCCGCAAGATTGCGCTCGTCCTGCGACCAGGCCTTCATCTCATCCCAGGGAGCACCTGTTGCCAGCTCAGTAGTGAGAACTCTCTGGCTGCTATAAGCCAGAAGGACAGCGGGGACATGGATCGTCGGATGACCCCGGTAGTGGGCCGCGAACTCCGCCTGATTCCTTGCCTCAATGTGATAGTCGAGTTCTTCAAGCAGCCGCTCGCGGATCTCTTCGACTATGGGCTGAGTGTCAAGACCAGGAAAGGCTCGCGCCATACCTTTGAACACGAAGTCAGCGGCCATCAGGTCAGACGCGACTGCTTCATCCACGCCTGGGTACTGCACTTTCACCGCGACGGCCTGACCGTCGTGGGTAATGGCGCGGTGCACCTGACCAATAGATGCCGAAGCGATCGGGTCGGGGTCCCAGGTGGCGAAGACCTCGTCCGGAGGCGCTCCCAGTTCGGCCTCAACCGTGGAAGCCGCCAGTTCTCGGCTCATCGGCGGCGCATCGGTTTGCAACTGCGCAAGAGTGTCGCGCACATGTTCCGGCAGGCTCTGATCCAGGTAGCTCGCCATCTGGCCGATCTTCATCATCGCGCCCTTCATGTTGCCAAGAGCCTCAGTCACCGCCTCAGCGGTACGCAGTTCGAACTCTCGGTCGAGTTCATCATGGCGCTCAGCACCGGCGAACAGCTTCTTGGCCCGCAGCACTGCATAATCGCCGCCCGCTTTTGCACCCACTTTCGCAAGCGCCGTGTGCCGTTCTCGTTGCGTCCTGTGGTGCACCGGACCGGTCCTGATCCTGCGGCGGCTCAGAAAAACGAGCGCAGCAGCAACGACGACGGTGACAGCAGAGATCTTCAGTAGGCGCTTCATCAACCAACAGTCAAGCATCCGTCGGACCGATCTATACGGTCACCCAGTCAGATTCGAACGATCCGCCCCCTGAGAGGTCAACCCTGAAACGGACGCTGCCTGCATCGATTGCTGGAAAGACGAAGCGTCCGAGGTCATCCGCTTCAATCTCGATTGCGTCACCTGACGCCCGAACAGCCGAGATGGTTGCTGGCTCCGGCGGCAGGAGTTGGCCAACCACTTTCGCCCCCGGCGGAAGGCCGATCTCAATCTCGATAGTCAGCCCGTCGGCCTCCATCACGACGAAACGCCCCTCATCGCCAACGCCTCGCATACCTGCACCGACCAGCGCGCTGTCGCTCATGATCTCAAGAAGTTCACGATCAATCGAGATCCAGGTGAAAGCTGCTTTCGCACCAGCCACGACTTTCTCAGGAACCGGTTCGCTCTCTTGGAGGGCTTCACCCAGGAGCTGAATCAACCTGTCGTCATCCAGTTCAGCCATCACGCATTCCCCTCACCAAGAATTACTCGCAATTTTTCGAGACACCGACCCCGTGTAGAACCAATGCTACCGATGGGCATATCCAGAACCACAGCCAACTCTGCATAGGCCAGAGGTGGATCCTGACAGAGAAGCTCGAGGAGTCTGCGACACGAATCACCGAGTTGCTGGAACGACATTCGAACCTCATGGTGAATCTCCAGGTCAAGGATTCGCTCCTCTGGTCCCTGCAAAGATCGGTCCTGATCATCGCCCAGACGGTCGCTGGGAACTGTCCGCTTACTGCGTTTACTCATGAGCAATGCCTCGTTCCAAGCGGTCCGCGAGAGCCAACCAGCCAGACGCTCAGGCTCCCGGATGTTCGAACATTTTTCCGCCAGTCGAAGCCAGACGGTTTGGGAGACATCGGCGCTGGTATCCGGATCCAACCGAAAACCGCGTATGACCGACCACACA
>CAYUOD010000558.1:0-2228 GCA_964446225.1 uncultured Acidimicrobiales bacterium
ATCAGGCAACACATCGGCATGAACTCCGGGTTGAACGTCTTTGGACAAGGCAACCGGGCGAACCTGACTATTGGCCGCGCATTGCAGCTCACAATCCGAAATGTCGGAGGTGGCCGGCCAGGAGAGGTTGACCGGGCAACGCACGGAAGTCCGGCCAAGTTGTCGTTCTGTTTCGCTGAGGACGAAGAAGGCTCGCCGTGGGATTCTCTCGCTCAGAGCCGAGGATTCGACGCCGACGAGAACACCGTGACCCTCTTCGGCGGTGAAGCACCTCACTGCGTTGTGGACCAACTAGCCCGGACTCCCGAGGAGCTGGTGACTACCTTCTCCCACGCTCTGCGTTCGCTCTACCATCCGAAGCTGCCGATGGCGTTCGACGCTATGTTGGCCATCAGCCCAGACCATGCGCGGGTCTTCGCTGACGCCGGCTGGGATCGACAGCGTCTGCTCGCCGAGATCGACAATCGTGTGCTGTTGAGCGCCGCTGAGATTGCCCGGGGTGCCGGCGGTATGGCTGAGGGCGTACCCGAAGCGTTCGCCGGCGTCGACCTGCCGAAATTCCGTCCGGGTGGGATTCTGATCGTGCACTGCGGTGGTGGGGCCGGCCTCTTCTCGTCGCTGATCGGCGGCTGGGTGAACGGCGAAACAGGCAGCAACCCCGTAACCAGAACAATCCAGGACTGAGGACCTACGATGACTGAGCTATTGCGTGATCCAACCAACGAGGTACGTCCGCTGGGCCTTGAGCGGCCTGAACGACCATCTGAGCTTGCGGGTCTCACCGTCGGTCTGTTGGATATCTCCAAGGCCAGGGGCAACGTGTTCCTCGACCGGCTTGAGCAGCAACTCCATGAACGGGGTCTCAAAACCGAACGCTACCGAAAACCCACGTTCGCAAAGCCCGCGCCCGTCGACATCAGACAGGAAATTGCACAGCAATGTGATCTCGTCATAGAGGCGCTCGCCGATTGAGGTAGCTGTACGTCGTGCAGTGTGCACGACATTGTTGACCTTGAGCGTCAGGGCATCCCGGGCGTATTCGTCGCCACCGTAGAGTTCATTGATGCGGCCGAGGCCCAGGCCAAGAGCCTCGGCGCCGAGTTCGACGCTGTCTTCGTTGAGCATCCCATCCAGGACCGCACTGACGAGGAAATGCGTACGATCGCCGACGAAGCCGTCGAGGGTCTGCTGTCCCGTCTACGGTCCAGCTAGCCAGCAGATCCGGGCCGCTACCAGTCTGTCGTCGATGAGTCGGCCCCACACCGAGCCACAGACGGCAGTCCGGCTAGGGCTTGAAGCTGAGTTGCCTGCCCAGCCGATGCAGGCCGAGCGACTCTGCGAGTGCGATCGAGCCTCGGTTTGCTTCTGCTGCGGCCGCAGGGCGCGTAAGCACACCGAGATGGGCAACGTGCCGTGAGCCGCAACTTTGGGGGTGGCGCGTCCACCGTCAAAGCAATCCCCGAAGCCCCATGCGGACAACATCCAAACCGAGTCGTTGTGCACAGCAGAAAGTCTTCCGCGGAAGACAAGGCTGGGTTGAAAGTCGAGCCGCGGAAATGACCTCCCATCCGACCAGGCGAGGAGCGTCGGGGATGTCGCCTTGTTGCGGATCCTGCTGGAGAACCTCGAGGCACCTGCCGAAGACATCAAATGTCTCAAACCTTGTGGCTCCGGGAATGTTGTCGTCGCAGTTCGCGATCTCCTGCGTGCAGCCAGAGGTCACCGCGGCCTTTGAGCAGATCGGGCTTGTCCGTCACGACGTGTCCGAGGCAATCGCAGTGGTAACGCCCGCAAGTAACCGCGCCAAGAATCCTGACAACAGCACCACGCAGCTACCGGTAGTCGGCTGGGTCGCATCGCTCATCTCCCCCGGTATAGAGCCCCTCGACAAACCAAGCTCCATCGAGCGCCACCAGTACCGACTGGCGGAACTTGAAGAAGTCATCCGCGGGAACAGTCAGCTCACCAGCTGACGAGTACCCCTCGGCGGCGTCACGTGAGCAATCCAGAACCGTTGCCGAGTCGCCAGTCACTACGACCCGTGCGATGTTCGACTCATACCCGCCAACACTGCGCTCGCCGCTAGCCAGATCCTCCGCGGCAATCTCGCGAAGACGTTCCAACAAGACACCGGTGGTCAACTCCTCAGCCAATGGCAGACGGGATTCTGGGCCATCAACTCGGTCATCGCCAGCGAACACCTCTGTGAACACTCGGGTGTGGACCTG
>CAYUOD010000559.1:0-2227 GCA_964446225.1 uncultured Acidimicrobiales bacterium
TTCCGGCAAGAGTCGTCGTCTTGCCCGAGCCCGTTGGACCCGTGACGAGCACGAGCCCCCGGTGTTCATCGGCAAGCCGCTCCACGACCGGTGGAAGTCCGAGTTCATCCAGCGAAATTGCGTTCGTGCTCACATGGCGAAACACCATGGCAACCGAACCCCTCTGACGGAACGCGTTGACGCGGAAACGTCCGACCTCGGCCCACGCATAGGCGAAGTCAGCATCATTGGATTCCTCAAACTGCCTACGAACCGACTCCGACATGATCGAAGCCGCCATCGTCGCTGTGTCCACAGGTGTCGGCGATCCCATATTCGGAATTGCGCGCAAAGATCCATTGACGCGGATCTTCGGCGGCGATCCAACCTTGATATGAAGGTCTGATCCCTGCTGGCGAATCAGCTCTTCCAATAGCTTATGAAGACTTTCTCTACCCACACTGAACCTGTCGGTTCATTGGGGTTCGATCTGAAGCCAATCCCCATTGCGCGTTTTCCGGCCTCCGCAGCTAAGTTGCGAGGACAGATCCAAAGGGGGAAATCTGTGGCGACCATCAGCGAGGGAACCGTCGACATCAATGGTCTGAGCGTGGGCTACCTCGAGGTCGGGTCTGGTCCACTCGCTCTCTGTCTGCACGGATTCCCAGACACGGCACACACCTGGCGCTACCTGATGCCTGAGCTCGCAGCCGCGGGTTTCAGGGCAGTCGCTCCGTTTTCTCGCGGCTACGCACCAACAGCCGTACCAGACCCCGAGATTTACCAGTCGGGAGCACTCGCACAGGACGCCTTGCTCCTGCACGAAGCCCTCGGCGGGGACGGCGACGCGGTCATCATCGGACACGACTGGGGAGCAATCGCCACCTATGGCGCAGCATGCCATGAGCCGGACCGCTGGAAGCGCGTCGTAGCGCTTGCTGCACCGCCGAGCCCTGCGCTCGCGGAGGCGTTCATGTCGTATGACCAACTCAGGTTGAGTTCATACATGTTTTTCTTTCTGCATCCGCTGGCCGACATGGTCGTGCCGATGAACGACTTCGCCTATCTGAGGGGCCTGTGGCGCGACTGGTCACCGGGCTACGACGCAACTGAGGACATGCGCAACGTCATCGCGTCTCTCAATAGTCCTGAGAGACTGAGCGCCGCGCTGGGCTACTACCGCGCCAGTTGGGGAGGCGGACCGTTCACCGATCCCTCATTGGCAGGCCTGCAGGAGTCGGCGGCCGGCGTACCGCCACAGCCATTTCTCTACATTCACGGCATGCAGGACGGCTGCATGGGAACTGAAGTCCGCGGTCGAGTCACAGGGATCCTCAACGCGAACTCAGAGATGCACACTATTGAGAACGCTGGACATTTCGCGCACCTCGAACAGCCTGGCCAGGTCAACTCGCTCATCTGTGAATGGATGACACGATGAGCCGCACACAACTCTCCGACGGTCTCGTCGCATTCGTAAAACGGGACTGTCCCACGTGCGAGCTCGTGGAGCCCGTGCTCGCGTCGATGCAGAACTCAACTGGCCTCACAGTGTTCACCCAGGATGATCCGGCCTTCCCAGAGGGGGTAACGGGGGTCATCGACGACACCACGCTCGAACAGTCGTGGCACAACAACATCGAGACGGTGCCGACGCTGATCCGGGTCGCTGACGGGGTCGAGGTGGACCGCATTGTCGGTTGGGAAAGATCCTCATGGGAGGCGTTCAGCGGACTCAGTGAACTCGGCGTAGGGATTCAGGACTGGAGTCCCGGCTGCGGTTCGCTCAGCGTGCATCCAGATAACGAGTCGCGTTTGCTCGCCGAGTTCGCCGCCGATCGCCTCAGCGCACGACAGATCGAACTCGGCCAGTCAGAAGACCCGTTCGAGACGATGTTTGACCGAGGCTGGAGCGATGGACTCCCGCTTATCCCACCAACAGACGAACGCCTGCACCGGATGTTGGCGGGCACAACTCGGGCCCCCGATGATCTCGTTGCGATAGTTCCACCCGACCTCGTGGAATGCACGGTCGAGAAGGTGGCCATCAACGCGGTCATGGCTGGCTGCAGGCCTGAGTACCTGCCCGTCGTTCTGGCTGCCCTTGAAGCGGTGTGTACTGATGAGTTCAACATGCACGGTCTGCTTGCCACAACGATGCCAGTCGGGCCGGTCATCGTCGTAAACGGCCCAATCAGGCAACACATCGGCATGAACTCCGGGTTGAACGTCTTTGGACAAGGCAACC
>CAYUOD010000560.1:0-2219 GCA_964446225.1 uncultured Acidimicrobiales bacterium
CGACGCGAGTCGGTGAGATCTGGGGGCCAGGCGTAGACAATATCGATCTGCCCGGACTGACCATCAAGGCCGCAGAGGATCCCTACCGGCGCCCCGAAGCCGCGGCCGAACTCAATGGACGAATCGGCACACAGATCGGCGAACTTCCAGACGATGGACACTGGTGGATGTTGAGCAACCCAAAGGGTAGCGCCGACATGCTCCAAGAGTTCTGGGCGGGCCTCTAGCTCCCAGTCGGAGACGCCGCGCTACTCGTCTAGCTCGTATCCGGCGCGGCGAAGCCTGCGTAGCGTGCCCGTAAGCCGCCCCATCTCACGCGTAGACAGCACGGTGCCAACTCTCGACTCGAGTTCGGCATCGAAGCTCACCGAGGCAGCCGCAAGAAGCCGCCGCCCGCTCGACGTCAACTCGATGAGCGAGGAACGCTGATCCTCGGGGTTGGGGCGGCGACGACAATAACCTGAGCCTTCGATGCGGTCGACAAGCTTGCTTGCCCCGCCCACCGTGATCACCAGATCACGGGCGATGTCCTGCACCCGACAGGCCTCTCGATGGCTGACCACCTGCATCGGCTCGAATCTTGTAAGTGGCAGATCATGGTCCGCTCGCAGACGGCGATCCACCGCGTTGAACAGTTCGATCTCGTAGCGAATGAACTCGTTGAAGAACTCAGCAGGAGTCGCCATAGAAGGTCATCTATGTGCGCCCACCAGATGCTGGTGTCAGCCCAGATCCGCACTCCACCTTCGAACTCCTTGAGGAGGAGTCGGACAGTGCTCACGCCGAACTCGAGAAGGGCGAGGTCCTTGCCCGCAACCAGCTACTCTCAGCAGGTCCCTACCACCGGTTCGGGCTGTATGACCCGACCGAGACAAGCTCGCAGTTTCCACCGACGCCAGTCGGAGCGGCTGTCGCCGGATGGCTGAGCTGGGAGCACTTTTCTCGGGTCTCGGCCACCGACACCCAATTTCTGAAGCTCGTCGATGACGACATCGATCCAGCCTGGCACCTCGGTCCGCTGGGGACACCGGGATTCACCGGGTACGCCGGACTCACACAAGTCTGCAAACCTCAGCCCGGAGAGACTGCCATTGTGTCGGCGGTGGGAGGCGCGGTTGGATCTGTCGCCGCCCAAGCAGCAAAGCAGATGGGACTACGAATCGTCGGAACAGCCGGATCACCCGCCAAGGCAGCGCCCTTCCAGCAGCTGTTCGACCTAGACGCCGTCATCGATCATCGGCACTCGGACGCACTCGAAGACGCCCTCAAACAAGCCTGCCCTGACGGCATAGACGTCTACCTGGATCTCGTTGGGGGACAGCTCCTCGATGCGGTAATCGCGAATATGAACACCGGCGGACGCATCGCAATTGCCGGCATGGTCTCGCAGTACAACCTCGCGAGTAACAAACGGTATGGGCTCAGGAATCTGGACCGCATCGTCGGCATGGACATCACCATCCAGTCCTACGACAATGGGGGCCTACACGCACCTGCTTCCCGAGCTGCTATCAACTTTCACGCCTCGGCTGCGGGGCGGATCTATGCTATTCGAGCCCCACATCAGCACTGGTGTCGAGACGCTCCCGCAGGCGCTTCAGGACATGTTCTCCGGAAATGCCCGAGGTACCCGACTCGTCGACGTTCGCTAAACCTAGCTAGCCAACTGTTCGCTGGGTGCCGACTTTCAGTTCATTGAAGGGCAGCTTGGTATCTACGGATATGTCCCGAGGCAGCCCGAGGACCCGGTCGCCGATAATGTTGCGTTGGATCTCGTCTGTACCGCCAGCGATGCTCGCCATAAATGAACTGAGCACGTGCTTTTGTAGATCCTCGGCACCTTCCACGTTCGGATCCCACGCGGCGCTGGCGGGGCCGACGATCTCCATGGCAATCTCACGGAATCGCCACAGAATGACTGAGCCGTAGAGCTTGCCGAGGGACCCGCCGGGGCCGGGCGCCTTCCCGGTCTTCATTTCTGCCCGGGTCCGCATGGAGATAAGCGACTTCGTGGTCTCCATGGAGTAGATCTCCATCAGCTGATTACGCACCACCGGATCGTCATTGCGGCCAGCTTCGGTGGCCGCCTTTGCAAGTAGGCGATAAAGCGGCTGATCGATCCCGCCCGCTCCCCCGGTGCCGATGGCAACACGCTCATACATCAGCATCGCGGTGGCCTGGCGCCAGCCGTTGTTGTACTCACCAATGAGCCAGTCCGC
>CAYUOD010000561.1:0-2217 GCA_964446225.1 uncultured Acidimicrobiales bacterium
CTTCGGCATCTTCGTCTGACAACAGTCCGTCGCCGTCCTGGAGCATTGCCTCGAGGCGCTTGATCGAGTAGCTGGCATCAGCCTGTTCGATCTCGATAATTGCAACGTCTCCGCTATCGTCTTTTGAGACGATGAGCCCATCGACCAGGGTGATAACGGAGTTATCCACCAAGTCTTGAATGGTGTCGGCGATCGCCCCAGATGTTGGTATTCCTGGGAATCCGATGACGACGAGCTCAATTGGACCGAGTGACATGTCATCTCCTCTCTTTTGCTTCTGTTCACTGTAGAACTTCTTTGACCGGGGTCGATAATATCGTCAGTTGATGTTGGATAGGGGTCGCTCGCATGGCAGCACAGAACATTCAGATGACGCGCGGTGAGAGCATTGCCGCTGGTTGTTCTCGCCGCAGACAGGTTCCGCTCGAGTCTCACGCAGAGATTCCGTCCTCGGAGCAACCTCGCGATGCAGTAGCGCTGCTCACCGACCAGGACAGGACACGACTACGGGCGTTGGTGCCGATCAGACATGGCCGGATGAGCGCGACGCCGTTCACTTTTTACCGGGGGGCTGCTGCGATCATGGCTTCTGATCTCTCTTCCACGGCTGCCTCGGAGTTACAGGTTCAGCTCTGTGGAGATGCGCACCTGTCCAACTTCGGGCTGTTCAACGGCCCTGACCGACGGCTGGTGTTTGACCTCAACGATTTTGATGAGACGCTGCCTGGGCCATTTGAATGGGACTTGAAACGTCTCGCCACCAGCGTCACGATCGCAGCTCGGGCCAGCGGTCTGGATGACGCCAAGACAGCAAGTGCAACTCGGGCCGCGGTGCGCGGCTACCGGGAGACGATGGGCAAGGCAGCCAAGATGTCGCCGATTGATCTGCACTATCTGCGCCTGAGCGTTGATGCCTTGGTCGAGAACGCAGGGGCGAAGGATGCAAAACGGGCGGCGAGGTCAGAGAAAAGGGCTGCCCGCAAGAACCACATGAGGGCGTTCACGAAGCTCACCGAGATGCAGGAGGGACGTCGTCGTATTGTTTCCGATCCGCCTCTCATTACCCGCCTTGACAGCCCCATTGATGAGGAGACACTTGAGCACATGTTGCTCTTTTTCAACGGGTACCTTGAGACGCTGCCGGTGCACCGCAGGCTGGTGCTTGACCGTTACCGGCTCGTGGACATCGCTCACAAGGTCGTAGGCGTCGGGAGCGTTGGTACCCGTTGTTACATCGTGTTGTTGGTCTCCCCAGACAAGGACCCGTTGTTCCTGCAATTCAAAGAGGCGACATCCTCGGTGCTTGAGGCGTACCTGGGCGCGAGCGAGTACGCGCAGGCCGGTGAACGGGTCGTGCGGGGACAGCGACTCATGCAGTCGGCTAGCGACATTTTCCTGGGCTGGTCGCGCCATCATGAGCCGGGGATTGGGCCCATCGACTACTACTTCCGTCAGCTTTGGGACGGAAAGGGGTCTATCGATGTTGGCGAACTCGGCCCGAAGCGGCTGAAGAAGTATGCGTATCACTGTGGAGGTGCGCTTGCGTTGGGGCACGCGAGATCAGGCAATCCCTCGATGATCTTCGGGTATGTCGGCCAGGGCAAGGATCTTGACCATGCGGTCGCTGAGTTCGCAGAGGCATACGCCGATCTCAACGATTCGGACTACGAGGCTCACGCGCAGGCGATCGCCGACGGTCGGATCGACGCCGTACGCGATGTCTGAGAGGATTTCATAATGTACGCCGTCGCAACCTTTCTCATCGTGGCCGTCATTACCACGGCATTTAGCCAGATCACGACTGGTTCGCTCATAGCAACCGGTCTTCCGCCAGACATTGCCGCGTTTCAGGCGCGCTCTGCGCTCAGTGGATCTGGCTTCACCACGACCGAGGCCGAGAACGTCGTGAATCATCCCACGAGGCGCAAGATCATTTCTACGGCGATGTTCGCCGGAAGTCTTGGTACCCCCACACTTGTGGTCACGGTGCTGCTGGGTCTGGTCGCCCCGGGTCCGGGAAACACCACCGAACGGGCCCTTGTCACAGGTGCGGGCTTGCTGGCGGTGGTGATGCTGGTTGGTAACCGTCCAATGAAGCGTCTACTCAAGCGGGTCGGTCAGCGTTATGCGCAAGAACGACTTCTGCCGGCGCTTGGTTCGCAGCCCCAGGAGTTGCTGAGTCTCGGTGACGAGTTTTCCGTGGGTTCCATCCGCGTC
>CAYUOD010000562.1:0-2215 GCA_964446225.1 uncultured Acidimicrobiales bacterium
GCGATGATGCAGTCAGCGCGGAACGCGTAGCCGACAGTCCCATCATCCAAGGAGCACATATGGCCGCTCTCGTCACCGCCAACGAGTCAAGCGATCAACGCGACTGGCCAGGTCCGCCAGAGGCGCTGGCTGCATTTCACCGTCGGATGCCCGCATACTCACCCACTTTGTTATTGGACGCGCCAGATCTTGCTGAGCGTCTCGGAGTTGGCCGCATTCTGATCAAAGCGGAGACGCGGCGGATGGGGTTGCCGTCGTTCAAGATCCTCGGTGCATCGTGGGCCACTTACGGAGCGATCTGTGACCATCTCGGCGAGGAACCGGAACCGTGGCGCAACATCAACGAACTCGCCGCGAAACTCGCGCATCTCAAACCTTTCGCCCTGGCTACCGCGACGGATGGCAACCACGGACGAGCGGTCGCGTTCATGGCCCGGTTGCTAGGTTTCGACGCACGCATCTTTGTGCCCGCTGGCATGTCGGCGGCGCGCGTTCGAGCCATGGAGGCCGAGGGTGCGACAGTCACAGTTGTGGCTGGCGACTACGACGACGCGGTGGCACGCTCCGCTGAAGAAGCAAGCGACCACTGCCTCGTAGTCTCTGACACGTCGTGGGACGGCTACGAGAAAATCCCGGCCCAGGTCATAGAGGGGTATGCCACGATTTTCGCTGAGGTGGACGAAGCCATCGACGCGAGCGGGCTGGATCATCCGGACATGGTGGTCGTGCCGATGGGCGTCGGGGCTTTCATGGCTGCCGCGGTGACCCACTACCGCTCAGGCGAAAATCGTCCAACGATCGTTGGCGTCGAACCACTGGATGCCAACTGCGTTCAGGCCTCGGCGACCGCCGGGAAGATCACCCATGTACCTGGTCCGCATCGGTCCATCATGGTCGGCCTCAACTGTGGCCGCCCTTCGATGATCGCCTGGCCTCGCCTCGTGTCGGGGGTTGACTGGTTCGTCTCAGTTGACGACGAGGGTGCCCGACATGCAATGCGCGACCTGGCCGATGCCGCCGTTGTCTCTGGCGAAACCGGCGCAGCGTCGCTTGCGGGGTTGGAAGCGATCTTGGCCGATCCCCGGGGCAAAGCAGCATTGCCGGACCCGGAGGATCGGACGGTGCTGATCATAGTCACAGAAGGCGCGACAGATCCTGTGGCTTATGAGGAAATCGTCGGCCGCACCCATGACTCCATTGGCCGGGTGTTGACCGCGATCGCCTAGGAATCCCACATCGACTCGTGAGGCGTAACCTGATAGCGCTCACAGCGATGAGGTGACGCCTCACCGGGGATCATCGCTCGCTGGGTGACGCTATGTGAACTTGGTGCTGCGCCGAGCACGTGCCTTGGCTCGGGCGATCTCACTACGTTCTGCGGGAGTGATGCCGTTGAGTTGGTCGACAAGCCGGTCAACCTTATAGAAGTTGCCTGGCTTGTTCGGCTTGCGCCTGTGATCTGTGTGGACCCAATTCTGCGTGGTCTTGCTTCGGCGCACCTGGTCGCCTGCACGGATGAGCCAACCGCATTCTGGGCACCTCGCCGCTTCAAATGCGATAGATCCATGACCCGTATAGCCCGGGTCGTAATTGTTGGTCGGATGTCCCGCCTTGTAACTCTCATGGACGAAGATCCCAAGAGAAGCAGTAATGACAACGAATGCGATCACGAGAAATAGTCCGAGGAAGATCATCGTCGACCTGCATCCTTCCCTAGGTTTGCCACCGAGAGTCGTTTCACTGAACGTAAGGCTACTCGTAGCGAGCTAAGGCACCTCAAGCATGACGGTGATGGGTCCGTCGTTCTCGAGTTCGACGTTCATATGTGTGCGGAAGCGACCGGTCTGAGGGGTCACGCCAAGCGCGGCAGCAGCAGCGATGAAATGCTCGATAAGGGGCTCGGCCTGCTCTGGCCTCGCGGCCTGCGTCCAGCCAGGACGACGGCCACGCGAGGTATCCGCGTAGAGCGTGAACTGACTCACGACGAGCAACCCTCCGCCTGCGTCAAGCAACGACTCCTCGGCGCTCTCACCCTCAAACAATCTCAGGTTGACGGTCTTGGATGCCAGTTTCTCAGCAGCGGCCTCGGTGTCATCGTGAGTCACCCCGACAAGCACGCAAAGACCTGGGCCGATCTCCCCGGTAATCTGTCCGTCGACTCTCACACGGGCCCAATTGACTCTCTGTACCAACGCACGCATTCCAAGAAACACTA
>CAYUOD010000563.1:0-2215 GCA_964446225.1 uncultured Acidimicrobiales bacterium
TGAGTATCTTCACTCCGGTTGGCACCGCGATGAACATCGTCGTCAACGAGAAGGTTGCGACCGAGACAGGGCCAATGCCCGAAGAGAACATGTGGTGGGCCCAAACGCCCCAACCCATGAAGCCAATGGCGATACCCGAGAACACGATGAACGGATAGCCGAAGAGCGGCTTCTTCGAGAACACCGGAATGGTCTCAGATACGACACCGAAGGCCGGGAGGATGATGATGTACACCTCGGGATGTCCGAAGATCCAGAAGAGATGCTGCCAAAGCAGCGGATCGCTGCCCTGGTTGACGTTGAAGAAGTTCGCATCGAAGAGACGGTCCAGCAGGATCATGATGAGCGGGACCGTGATGACCGGAATCGCGAACAGCAGCAGAAACTGAACAACCAATGCCATCCAGGTGAAGACCGGCATGCGCATCAAGGTCATGCCAGGCGCCCGCATATTCAGGACTGTGACAATCAGGTTGACAGCGCCAACTAGCGAAGCAATACCAGTCAGCAGAAGGCCAAGTGCCCAGTAGTCCATACCGTTGCCGGGCGAGAAAGTCACACCGGTGTTTGGTGCATAGGCGAACCAACCGCCATCGGCGGCTCCACCAGTGAAAAACGCGAGGTTGAGGAACAGCCCACCAAACAAGAAGATCCAGAAACCAAGAGCGTTCATGCGAGGGAACGCCACATCTCTTGCACCGATCTGAATCGGCAGGAGATAGTTTGCGAAGGCCGCCGCCAGCGGCATGATGAACAGGAACACCATGGTGGTGGCATGCATCGTGAACATCTGGTTGTAGGTCTCAGCGCTCAAGAATGTGTTGTTCGCCTGAAACAGCTGGATCCGAACCAAGAGCGCTTCAGTGCCACCAACGAAGAAGAAGAACAACGCCGTGGCGCCGTACATGATGCCGATCTTCTTGTGGTCAATCGTCGTGATCCACGAGGTCCACCCCTTGGTAGCGGTGGGTCGATCGAAGATGTTGCTCGTGGGCACCTTGGAAGGCGGCTGAGCGTCTTCGACTTTCACCAAGTCTGTGGGCTGGTCGATTATCGCCATGTGGCGCAATCTCCTCGTGCTGTGTGAAGTTTCATCATTGTCTTAACGTGTCCGCAAGCTCAACGCCCTCGGGCAGCAGTGGCGGATCCCCGAGCGTCAGGAGGTACTCCAGGATGTCGCCGATCTCTGCCTCAGACAGGGACTCTGCGAACGAAGGCATGCCGCGCCGCTCGTCTGGGGCCATGGGTTTGAGTGACGGGGCATCGCGCACCCAGCTGAAGAGATCCGGCGTGTTCACCGATCCGTCCGGGTTATAGATGTCATAGGTGTTGCCAGCGAAACCAGTTCGACTCATGAGGTGCGTGAGATCGGGCGCGACCCCGGAGACCTGGTCTGCGCCAACGGCATTCTCATCGGTTCCAGCAACTGCAGCGTTCTCGAACTCACCTCGAACGACGTGGCAGCGGGCACAGTTATTGGCGAAGAGTTCCTTGCCGGCAGCAGCCTTGTCAGAGAGCCCATCAGAGCTCGCCGTCTCAAGTTGTCGCGCCTTCCACTCTTCCCAATCGGCTTCGTTGAGTGCTACACCTCGTATGCGCATGTCAGCATGTGAGAGTCCGCAGAACTCGGTGCACTGTCCCCAGAACACCCCCGGTTCGTCAGCCTCAATACTGAGACCATGATTTCGACCCGGAACTGCGTCTTTCTTGCCGTTCAACTTCGGCAACCAGAAGCTGTGGATGACGTCACGCGACTGAATATTCAACCGAATATTGGTCCCGGCAGGAAACACCAGCTCATTGGCGGTGACGATCTCCTGGCCGTCTACGTCATAGCGGAACTCCCACCACCACTGCTGGCCGTACACCTCAATCTCCATGTCCGGATTATCAACCCGGTCCTGCAGGCTGAAGACCGTCGCAGCGGTTGGTATCGCGATGAGCGCAAGAACGATGGCCGGAAGAATGGTCCAGCCGATCTCCAGCTTGTCGTTGCCGTGGAGCTGAGGGGGCAGCTCGTCGTCGCCCTCTTTTGCCCGAAACTTGAAGATGATGATGAGCACCGCGCCCATGACCAACACGAAAACGACGGCGGCGATTATGATGACCAGATTCCAGAGACCCTGAATATCGGCAGCCGCTGGCCCTTCAGGCTCAGCAAGCGTGTCTTGGCGCACATTGCTGGCGCAGCCGCTGAGAACGAGTCCAGCGGTCA